>JALVDQ010000446.1 GCA_027008885.1 Thiotrichaceae bacterium
CAAAGATATACAGGCAATACTGTTTTACCTTGGTTAGTGTTTTGTTAGGCTTTGTTATGACTGTGTAAGCTTCCGCGTAGCTTGCGTTGAGTACGCAAAAAATATGTAAAAACAGGGGGGATGGGTTATCAGAAGGCAGAAGACAGAAGACAGAGGACAGAGGACAGAGGACAGAAGACAGAGGACAGAAAACGAGTCTGCGTTGAGGATACGAAATGCAGGGTGGCATGTCGTTAAGCACTGCTGCTTTGTTTCTCAACACTACGCAAAAAATATGTGAAAAAGTGGGGGGATGGGTATGTGTGTGTAATGCGGGTTATTTATTGAAACATTACAAACTTCAACATATCAATAACAAAATCTAACTGATGCTCTGGCATATTATTTGCCATAATAACTCTGGTTCAAATTATAAAGGCAGAAAATATGCAGCAAGCGATTCAGCAAGATACGCCATATCACACCATTTTATTGGTTGAGGATGATATTCGTCTTTCAGCTTTGGTTGTAGAGTATTTACAAAACAATGGCTTGCAGGTTGAAACCGAGTTTCGTGGGGATACGGCGGTGGAACATATTCTTGATTTGCAGCCTGATTTGGTGGTGCTGGATTTGATGTTGCCGGGGATGGATGGTTTTGAAGTTTGCAGGCAGGTTCGCCCGGATTATGACGGACCTATTTTAATGCTAACGGCGAAAGATGAAGATATTGATCAGGTCGTCGGGCTGGAAATTGGCGCGGATGATTATGTGGTTAAGCCAGCACAACCACGTTTATTGCTGGCACGTATTCGGGCTTTGCTGCGTCGGGTATCGACACAATCACAGCATGAGAATCAGAATAATGATCAGCAGAAACTGGATTTTGGCGCGTTAATAATCCATCAACAATCACGAACGGTCGCTTATCATAACAAGGATATTGATTTTACCACTACAGAGTTTGATCTGCTTTGGCTGCTGGCATCTCATGCGGGTGAAATTCTTAGCCGTGACCAGATTAGCGAGGCACTTTCAGGGATTGAATATGATGGGCTGGATCGCTCGATTGATATTCGTATTTCGCGCCTGCGTAAATTACTTCACGATAATCCTAATAATCCCAAAGGAATAAAAACGGTTCGCGGGCAAGGTTATCTTTTTGTTGCTGATGGCTGGCAGTAAGCCAGTTTGAATAAATAATGTTTCGACTCTTTATTACACTCTACTTTATGGTTTTAGCCTCCATTTTTGTTTCTACTGTGGCGATCAGTTCTTATGGAATGTTGGGGCAAACAATCGGTTCTGGTGCAAATATTGATTCTCGCGTTTCTATTGGTACTTTCAGGTTGTTAAACAAAGCCATAGCCGATGCCGATCCACAACAACGTGAGTCTATTGTTGCGCGCTACAAAAAGATTTTTGGCAAAGAGTTTCAGTTGCTTGATTTGCCTGACAAGCGTTTTAGCAAGGCACAACTGAATGACTTGAACGATGGCAAGGTCGTTGTTATTCAGGAAGATATTATTTCCAAAAATGAATCCGTCAATGAGGATCTTGTTTATTTTAAAGTCCCTGATAAAAACCTGGTTTGGCGAACTGATCTTAATATTGATGTGAATCAGGAAATTAATGAAACGGGTGTTTCGCTTGTTATTAGTAACGGCACTTTCTCAGAGGGCATCTTTTATTTGCTGGAAGAGCAGTTAAAAGGAAAACCAGAATCAAGCTGGGCTGCCATTATTGCCGAGTTACAAAAAATACATGAAATCCCCTTGAGTATAAAACCAATCACTTCATTGCAAGCAATCAAGAGCAATGATTTAAAAGGCATAAATGAAGGTCAAATCATCAATATTAGCCCGAAAGAAAAGGATGTAACCTTTGTGCATCGTGTATTTGAGAGTGACAAAGTGATTCAGCTTGGTCCTGTTGAAATACCCTGGTATATGCGTAACTTTCTTTACGCAACAATACTTAGCTTTGTGCTTTCATTTGCGAGTATGTTATTACTCTGGATTTATCCATTGTGGTCAAACCTTAAAAAATTACAAAAGGCAGCAGATCGCTTTGGCGCGGGGGATTACAATACGCGTATTCCATTTAATTTTTTCTCACCGATTGGCAAAATCAGTCAGGCGTTTAATGCCATGGCTGAACGCACCCAGCGCAGTATTCAAAATCAGAAAGAACTAACTTCTGCCGTTTCGCATGAACTAAGAACCCCGGTTGCAAGAATGCGTTTTGCACTTGAAATGCTGGAGGATTTGAACAGGAGCGATACGAACGACAAAGATCATATCAAAGCCAGTAAAAGCCGTTTTATTAACGATATAAACACCGATATTAACGAGCTGGATATGCTGCTGGAAGAGTTGCTAACTTATGCCCGTCTGGATCATGATAAAGCCGAAGTTAAACTCGGCACGGTAAAACTTGCAGCGTGGTTTACGAATGCCATGCAACGTCTTGAGCCATTGGCTGGTGATAAAACGCTTCATTATACCATTCAGGAAATTAGCGAAAACGATACCGCACAGATTGAACCCCGATTAATGTCGCGGGTGCTGGATAATCTTGTCCAAAATGCCATACGCTATGCCAAAACACGCATCAATGTCAGCCTCTGCAAAGAAAATGGTGATTTTTTACTGGTTGTTGAAGATGATGGCAAGGGGATTCCCAAAAGCAAACAAGAACATATTTTTGAAGCCTTTTCACGCATTGATGAAAGCCGTGATCGTGCATCCGGTGGTTTTGGGCTGGGTTTGGCAATCGCAAATCGTATTGTAAAAAATCACAAGGGCACAATATCACTCCATGATTTACACCTTGGTGGCGCTTGTTTTATTGTTAGAGTGCCTATGCGCTGAAATATTAGGGCAAAGCTCCATACAAATTTACAACATTTCACCAACAGAGTTTACAAGGTAACTGCATTATTATTCTCTTGAGAATAGCTATAAGCAGGACAATTCTAAATAAGTACCCGCTCAAAATTAAGCTAACAATTTAGCCCCTGTTTTCAGATCTTCTTCGTTATTGCTTTGGTCACATAGCCCACGATGCTCCCGTCGCAATGCCTTGAATATCAAAAAACAGGAATGAAATTTTGTTTGGGTGCTTAAAACCAACTAAACATTCACTACACCAATGAGGAAATATAATGAATAATTTTTATCTTACGATTTTGTTATCCTTTGCCTTGATTTTACAAGTGTCATGTTCAATGAAAGCAAATAACCTTGAAAGTAGCTTCTTTGAGGTAAAGCCATCAATTAAAATTCAGGCAAAAGATGGCATTGATAAAAAAGAAGCTAATATGATATTGGAGATGTATAGAATACTAAGCATCGGCGATGTTACGATTTACTATTCCGGGCTTGAAAGTGAAAAAGGAAAGTGGGTATCCCGAAAAAAAGGTCACTGGAGCTATAGAACAATGCTGTTTCCTGTTCTGATAGATAAAAAAAATGGCAATCTAAGGCATGGTGCGATCCACTATACCTTGGCACAACTTGTTGAATCCTATAAAAAACAAATCCATAAAAAATAGAAAGAAATATTAATGAAAGGCGTTATACATACAATAGAGAAAAATTGTTAAAACTCAAAGGTATGTGGATAAGGGATATAAAAAAGGCAATGTCATTTTCAATGTTCAATAATAGAAAAAAAGCAATCATCGTGGGGCTATTGATTCTGATCGCATACAGCATACTTGGAACCAATAACCCTGATAAAAAAGTATTAGGCATGTTTCTGGAAATAACAAGCGGACTTGCTGTAATTGCTATCGCTGTTTTAATGTTTCCATTACTAAGGTCTTACGGTACAAAACTGGCATTTTGCTACCTTGCCTTAAAAGCTGTTGAAGGACTACTGATGATTATCGCGGGTGTTTTCTTTTTAATCCATAGCGCCTCATTATTAACATTGCGTGAGCAGATTTATTCGTTTCATGGTTATCTGTTTGCCGTTTCAGCCTTACTCTTTTATTTTTTATTATATCAATCAAAACTAATCCCGAGATGGTTATCAGTTTGGGGAGTTATCGCATCTGTCTTGTTAATCATGGTAAATTTACTGGAGTCTACCGAGATGACTCCTCAATTAGAGATTTTGTATCTTCCTATCGTATTGAATGAGGTCGTATTGGCATTATGGCTAATAGTTAAAGGTTTTAATATGCCTGAAATAAAAACTAAAAAACTGGACATGTAGTAACCTCAGTAAGACAAAATTTATTTTGCTTGAAACAGGATAAACCAAATGTAAATAACGTAGCAGGCAAAAGCCACAACAAAGCAACAACAAAGCAGCAACAGTTATTAACAATAAATTTGTTTATAGTAACTTCTCCAATGGCTACATCAACCAGAGAGGTGCTTATGTTTTCTAATAAATACACACACACAAATATTGTTGCAAGTACAATCCTGTTTTCAGCCGTCTTTCTTATAACTGCTTGTCAGATTGACTCAAATTCGGCATCTCGCAAAAAGATAAAGAAAAAAATACGTGAAAGCGTAACGGCTACCATGAAAGAAGATCTGTCACCAGGTATGGCAGTCGCGTTAGTAAATAAAGACAAAATAGTTTTTTCGCAAGGGTTTGGCGTGACTAACCTTGATACACAACAGCCAGTGACAGCAGACACTTCCTTTTGGTTGGCTTCCATAAGCAAAACAGCGATTGCAGTGTCTATCATGCATGCCAGAGAGAGGGGGCTGCTTGATCTTGATGTTGATGTTTATGATCTGTTGGAGAACCAGGCAGGCATAAGCTTAAGCAAACCCTTTGAAGAACCGATTTTATTAAAATATCTGGTTAACCATACCAGCTCTATCGTTGATAGTGATTTTTATGGTTGTACTGCCTATGTCGGGGATGAAAATGGGCAACATTATAATTTATATAATAGCTATCTTGGTGTAAATACTTGTGATGAAACTTTGCCCGTCACACTGGTTGGCTACCTAAAAGCCTACTTAACTGAAGGGCAACCCTATTACTCAGAACAGGATAATTTTTTACAAGAAAAACCTGGAACACGTTTTGAGTATAGCAATATAGGTGCTGCACTGGCGGGGTATACTTTAGAAGTTGCGACAGGATTATCTCTGGCGGATTATGCAAAAGCCCATATTTTCGATCCTTTAGATATGAAGAATACCAGTTGGCGCTTAAATGACCTTGATCAAAGCAATATTGCCATTCCTTATCTGTGGGATAAGGAGACTCAGAAAATGGCTCCGTTGCCACTATACAGTTTTTCAACATGGCCTGATGGCGGCTTGCGTAGCAGTGCCAATGATCTTGCAAAGTATTTATTAATGGTTATGAATAAAGGAGAAATAGATAATATTCGTATTTTGAGCGCCGATTCTGTTCAAAAGATGTTACCCGCCGCTGATAAAGATTTTGGCGTAGGCGTATTCTGGCAAAAAGTTAAAATCAAAACTAGAAAATACGAACGAACATTGATAGGGCATGATGGGGGTGAATTTGGTGCCTATACCTATATGCAATATGATCCAGAAAAACATGTGGGGGTTGTATTATTGGCAAATGGAGATGATGAAATTTATGGCGACAATGAAAGCGCCCAGCTCACATGGAGCGTTCGTCATTATACTCTGATTGATAAACTACTCGATTATGCTAAGGATTTGGGAGATTGACTACTTCTGTCGTTTTGAATGGAGTAATTGATTCATCTTGTTTTTATTTAAGGATTCAATTTAGGAGCGTGCATGAAATTCATGCACGCTCCTTCAATATAACTAAAAACCATTTTCCAGATACAAACCTGTAAAAGCAAAAATATTCAGCAAAATATGTGCGATAAGCGAAAATATAATGTTATCAAGCTTTCTTGAACAATAGCTCCATAATGCCCCCAAGAGAAAAGCGCCACCGACCAGTGCAAAAAATCCCCCAAAAGAAACCTCACTGATTGAATAAAGCGAAATATGCCAGGCTGCAAATAAAAAACTCGCCAGCCAAAGTCCAACACTATTATTTTTTTTAAATTTGACCAGAAATAAACCACGCCAATATAATTCTTCAATAAATCCGTTAATCACTGAATTAATCAATACCAACGTGGTTATTCTGACATCAATCAAATGAATATTAGGTAGAAATTTAACAAAGAAAACGCCAGCCACAGGAAGAAACGTCAATACAATATATACTCCATTTTCAAAAGAGTATTTTGGGGAAAATATCTTTATAAATTGTGTCTTGTTCAACAGAATGATAGAAAATAGGGCGCAATAAGCCCAGTAAATAATAAGTACCCGCTCAAAATTAATCTAACAATTTAGTCCCTGTTTTCTGATCTTCTTCGTTATTGCTTTGGTCACATAGTCTTACTATGCTCCCGTCGCAATGCCTTGAATATCAAAAAACAGGAAACGAAATTTTGTTAAATTAATTTTGCTTGGATACTTAAAACCAGCAAAATACCCTTGTTTGATACCATACAATGATGTCGTCAATTTAAAAACAACAAACATAAAAGGTAAAATAGCTAATGCTGACAAGACAAGGGTTAGACGACTTTTTTGGAGAGGCATGTTATTTCATACCCTTGCTTTATACCCCAAAAAGTTCAGACACTCGCGGTTAAAAGCCTCTGGATTAACTAAATTTGAAGGATCCATGGCATCTTTGAGTATTACAAATCTTGATCCTTCAATACCTTCTGCAATTTTGCGGTTAATTGAAATAAAGGATCCTCCAAAAGATTCGCCCACCAGAACAAGTGTTGCAATTTCTTTCCCATCAATTTTGTGCAAGGCATCTATTTTATTGATTGCTTTTCTTGCCAGAATCAATTGATTAAAATCCACATCAGCGCTTTTCTCGATAAAATACGCTCTTGCCCGTTTTGCAAATGGCATTTTATAGACATGGGACATACTCTTTGCCAGAGCTTTAGCTCCTAACCGTTTGTAAATGCTGAAACCCACAAGCTGAGAAAAACCAAGCAATTTTTCTCTCCAGCTCGACAACGTGGCAAAGGTATCAGCCAAAATTAGTTGGCTCACCATGTGGGGATAATTTAT
>JALVDQ010000447.1 GCA_027008885.1 Thiotrichaceae bacterium
ATATTTCATCTGCCTGATAGGCGTCTTCAATGGTGACTTGCAGCATACGGCGTGATTCCGGGTTCATTGTGGTTTCCCAGAGTTGCTCCGGGTTCATTTCACCCAAACCTTTATAACGTTGAATATTCAAGCCACGCTGTCCTTCTTTCATAAGCCATTCCATGACCTTGTCAAAGCGCGAAACATATTGACGACGCTCACCGCGCTGGATATACGATTCAGTATTTAACAAGCCATCCAGTTTCTGATTTAAGGACAGCAGGCTTTGTATTTCAGGGCTGGCAAAAAAATCATTATTTAAAATAAAATCATGGTCAACGCCGTGCATTCGGCGCACTACCCTGATTGCCCAGTCATCGCCATCCAGATGTTGTGAGTGAGACTGATATTGTCGCGTTCCATTGAATTTTTCATTGAGAAAAGCGCAGGATTTTTCCAGCCAGGTCTTTGTGTTCTCTTCATTCAGGGTTTCTGAAGTGCCAAGAGCAGCCGTGGTAAACAGCATGGCTTCTAAAATCTCCTCATCATAGCGACGTGACAGGCGCTTGATGATATTTGAGATAACCACATATTCTTTTGCCAGGTCTTCAAGCGCCTGAGCTTTTATCGCAGGACTGGATTCATCCACAAAAAGCCCTGCATCTTCAATCGCTAACTGCAATAAATGACGGTTTAACTCATCATCATCTTTAACGTATTGCTCCTGTTTGCCTTTTTTGATTTTATACAAGGGTGGTTGGGCGATATAAATATGACCACGCTCAACCAGTTCGTGCATTTGTCGATAGAAAAAAGTTAATAACAGGGTACGGATATGGGATCCGTCCACATCGGCATCCGTCATAATAATAATACGGTGATAGCGTAGTTTTTCAGGATCAAATTCTTCTTTTCCGATACCGCAACCAAGCGCAGTGATTAGTGTGCCGACTTCGGCTGAACCGAGCATCTTGTCGAAGCGTGCTTTCTCCACATTCAGAATCTTGCCTTTCAGTGGCAAAATAGCCTGGGTGTGTCGATCACGCCCCTGTTTGGCTGAACCACCCGCTGAATCACCCTCCACCAGATAAATTTCAGAGAGAGCCGGATCTTTTTCCTGACAGTCCGCCAGTTTTCCAGGTAGCCCTGCAATGTCCAGAGCACCCTTGCGACGTGTCATTTCTCTGGCGCGCCGTGCTGCTTCACGCGCTCTGCCTGCCTCAACCATTTTGCCGCAAATAATTTTGGCTTCTTTGGGATTCTCCATCAAAAACTCAGAGAGGCTTTCACTCATGGCGGACTCTACAATTCCGCGCACTTCGGATGAAACCAGTTTGTCTTTTGTTTGAGATGAAAATTTGGGATCAGGCACTTTAACAGAAAGCACCGCGGTTAAGCCTTCTCTGGCATCATCTCCGGTCAGTGATATTTTGTCTTTTTTCTTGTTGCTAAGTATGCCTTCACGCTCGATATATTGATTTAGTGTGCGTGTCAGGGCAGTTCTGAATCCAGACAAGTGCGTACCACCATCGCGCTGAGGAATATTATTGGTAAAGCAGAATATATTTTCCTGGTAGGAATCATTCCATTGCAATGCGACTTCCACTCCAACATCATCCTTAAAGGTATTAATATTGATAACATCTTCATGGATTGGGGTTTTGTTGCGGTTAAGATGGCTAACAAAAGCACCGATACCGCCTTCGTATTCAAAAACAATGTCTTCGCCTTCGCCACGCTCGTCAATCAGATGAATACGAACGCCAGAATTTAGAAACGAAAGCTCACGCAGACGCTTTGCCAGGATATCGTAACTGAATTCATGAACCGTAAAAATATCTTTGCTGGGCAAAAAGCGGATTTTTGTTCCCGTGCCTTCGGCATCACCAATGATTTCCATCGGGGTAACCGCGACACCTAAATGATATTCCTGTTGATGTGTTTTGCCATCGCGTTTTATAGTGAGAGTGAGTTTATCCGAAAGTGCGTTAACAACCGAAACGCCCACACCGTGCAGACCACCGGATACTTTATACGAGTTATCATCAAATTTACCGCCAGCATGCAGCACAGTCATAATGATTTCAGCAGCCGAGCCACCTTCTTCATGTTCGTCAACCGGAATCCCGCGTCCATCATCCTCAACCGTAACAGAGCCATCGGTATGCAGCTTTACAGTGATTTCAGAACAGTGACCAGCAAGCGCTTCATCAATCGAGTTATCCACCACCTCAAAAACCATGTGGTGCAATCCCGTGCCGTCATCAGTATCACCGATATACATTCCGGGGCGTTTTCTAACCGCTTCAAGACCTTTTAATACGGTTATGCTTGATGAATCGTAGCTTTGCTCATCTGATTGAAATTCATTTTGTTCTTCTGACATACATATATCCATTTACGCAAAGAGAGGCTTATAATCTGAATCCGTAGGAGCCTCACAAACCTGCGCCATTATACACTAATTAAATTAATCTCTATACTACTTAAGCGTTATCTCGCAAGGTTTGATTACACCATGTTTCACGTGAAACATTTTAACAGAATCGTTTTTTTTGATATCTGCTTGCCTGGTTCCAGTAATGATTAATTGTTGCTTTAGTGTGGTTAAAAAATCGAACAGGCAACGCTCGTTTTTGGCATCGAGTTCTGACGACAAATCATCCACCAGTATAATCCCTTTTTCACTCGTTGTAGTGTCTTGTAGCAGCGCTGTGCTTTGAGCTATCAAAAGTGCTATTGATAATAATTTGAGTTGACCTCTTGAAGCAACAGATTCAGCAGTTTGGGAATTTAGCATTATTTTGAGATCGGCTCTGTGAATGCCTGTTGAAGTTCGCTTTAGAAAAATATCCTGTTCCAGTTTTTTATTATAATGCTCGATTAAGGAGTCTTTGTTTATATCAAGAGAAGACGGAAAACCAGTGGTATATAGTATATCTACTTCTATTCCCTTGAGTAGATGATCAGATATCTTTTTAAAGAGCGGTTTGAGTATTTCGATAGCGGATTGACGATATTGAGTTAGTTCGGGCTGTAATGATGCTAGTTCTTCTGTCCACTTGTTCAATGTGGAATGATACTTTTTATTCTTCAAGCAATAGTTTCTTTGTTTCAGTATGTGTTGGTATGTTTTCCATTTGTAATGAAAATCAGGAAATATATAAAAAGCGATCCAGTCTATATACGATCTTCTTAGCGAGGGTGAACCGCTTATTAATTTTACGGAGTCAGGATCTATTATTGTAATCGGTAAATATTTGCTTAATTCAGCTTGTGAACGGATGTGTTTTCTGTCAATCCTTATTTTGGTTTGATCGTTTTGTTTTTCTATACCTATCTTTTGAATGCCATTGCTATTACATATTTCCGCAGTGACAAGTAACTTTTTTTTATTATGTGTTATGACACTGGATATCTGTTTGCTTCTGAATGAACGCCCTGTCGAGAGTATACTGAGTGCTTCCAGCAAACTTGTTTTTCCTGAAGCGTTCAATCCTCTTATAATATTTAAGTCGGGGGAAAACTCCAAAGAAACATTTTCCAGAATGCGGCAATTATGAACATTGATGCTTTTTATCCACATTGCGATGAAAATAATTACATACGCACGGGCATAATAATATAACGTGTGCCAGTATCGTCATCGGAATATAATATTGCACTCGCATCAGGTGTGGTTAATTCAAGCTTGATTTCCTTTCCTTCAAGGTGATTCACAGCGTCTAAAAGATAGGTTACATTGAAGCCCGTTTCAAACAGATCCCCGGTATAAGTAATATCTATTTCCTCTTCTGCGGTTTCATTTTCCGGGTTGTTCGAATGCAAAAACATCGTGTTGTCGTTAAGCAATATGTGTATGCTCCGGAACTTTTCATTGGATAATATAGCAACGCGCAATAGTGTGTCTCTAAATTGTTCTCTATCCAGGATAATCGTGTGATTGGTTTTTACCGGTATAGCGGTTTGATAGTCAGGGTATTTTCCATCAATAAGTTTTGATGTAAAACGGAAATTATCTTTTTTTATGCGTATATGATTTTCACTGGTTTGTAGCGTTAAAGGCAATTGACTGTTCGAATCCAGTAACCTTGATAATTCAAGCACTGATTTTCTGGGTATAATTATCTTCTCATAAAATTCTTTGTCGTAGTCATGGCTATCTTTATATTTTGAAATAGCCAGTCTATGACCGTCGGTAGCAACAGCAAACAAATTAGTTCCCTGAAAATCGAGTAGCATACCGTTCAGAAAATAACGGACATCCTGATTTGCCATAGAGAAAGAAACTTTTTCTATTAAATGCTTGAATGATTTCTCAGTTAATGTGACTTCCTGGGATATTGGAATATCATCCAGGAGTGGGTAGGCCTCAGCGGGCAATGTCGCTAACTTAAAATGACTTCGTTGATTTTTTACATGTAAGCTGTTTTGCTCATCAAGCTCTATGGTAATAAAACAACCATCAGGCAATGCTTTGCAGATATCGAATAATTTGCGTGCGGGTGCTGTGATTTGTCCTGGTATTTCTGGCTGAATCTCTACGCTGCTAGACAATTCTATTTTCTGGTCTGTTCCTACCAGCTTGAGCGTATCGGGAGTCGCCTGAATAAGCACATTTTCCAGTATATCGCTGGTATTTTTTTTCTCTATGGCTCCAACAACGCGGTTTAGTTGTTCAAGCAGTGTCTCTTTGGATATTATTAGTTTCATGATTTATATAATATATATATTTAAAAGATAATAGTAGTAATAAGACCTTGTTTTTATCTTGGATAAGCTTTTTTTCCTAAAGTATTTCAATATCTTGGATTGTTTTTCTGGTGTGTATTAAACCTGTTTAAGAAAAACAGAGCCTGTGTACTGCCTGTGGAAAAGTCACTTGTTTTTCCATTTTCTTTTTTTTCCACAGCTTGTTCCTTTGTTTATACGCCAGTTAATAAGTGTTTTTTCTGGATAGTTTCTGAGACACGCTACACGCTAAATGTGATTGTAGCTAACGGGTTAGTATGCGCTCTAAAATGCGGTAGTTTTCATCAATAGACGGATCCTCGGTTCTGAGTTCTTTTATCTTTCTGCAGGCATGCAAGACGGTGGTATGGTCACGGTTTCCAAAGAATGTTCCTATTTCCGGGAGGCTGTGATTTGTCAGTTCCTTGCATAAGGACATAGCTATTTGCCTGGGTCTGGCTATGGAGCGTGTCCTGCGTTTGGAATCCATATCAGAGGTTTTGATATTGAAATGCTGAGACACTGTCTTTTTTATGTTTTCTACGGTTACCGTCTTGTCCTGACTGGCTAGTTGATCACGCAAGGCATCATGTACGAAATCAAGCGTAATTTCAGTTCTCTGATGCAATCGTAAACTTGCCAGTACCCTTTGAAGTGCGCCCTCCAGATCTCTCACATTTGAGCGAAATCGCTTCGCTATAAAGAAAGCAACATCTTTAGGTAATTCCATATGAAATTTTTCTACTTTCTTTGAGAGTATCGCTACACGCGTTTCAAATTCAGGGGGCTGTATTTCTACAGTCAGCCCCCAGCTCAAACGTGAGCGCAAACGATCATCGATTCCCTCTACATCTCGCGGATAACGGTCACTTGTAAGAATGATTTGTTTTTGACCTTCCAGGAGCGCGTTAAAGGTATGGAAAAACTCCTCGACTGACCTGTTTTTTCCGGCAAAGAACTGTATATCATCAATAAGAAGAGCATCGACAGAACGATAGTAATCTTTAAACTGGTCTATACTGTTTGTGCGAAGCGCGGTAATCATGTCATTCACAAAGCGTTCAGAATGAAGATAAACCACTTTTGCGTAGGGATTGGTGGCGAGTATTCTATTGCCTATGGCATGCATAAGATGAGTTTTACCCAGACCAACACCTCCATAAATAAAAAGAGGATTGTAGGATTTTCCCGGATTATCACCGACCTGCTTTGCAGAAGCCACTGCTAACTGGTTGGATTTTCCCTCAACAAAATTTTCAAAAGTATTGGCAGGATTTAAGTTATTTGTGAAACTTTTTTTATTGATATTTGGCTCTGGAAAAACCTGTGTATTTTGATGAGTATTATCAAAATTGTTAATACCATCACTTTTGTTATTGTGATTTGCAGGGGGATTAAAGGTTTCAAAAGGTGCCTGGGTATCCGGGGCTAACGTGCCAGGGGCATATGAGCCAGCCGCTGCCACAGCATCTGCTGTAGCGAAAGCAGGCGCAGTATCGGCACCAATCTGCAAAATAACCTGGGTATCACTGTCATTTGCCAATACACTGATTTTGTTTTTGATGCGGTCCAGATGATGATCTTTTACATGCTGATAAACAAAAGTATTAGGCGCCAATAAAACAAGAATATTGCCATGTTGGGTGCCATGAAGTGTCCGTAGCCATGTATTAATTTCCTGATCACTGAGTTCCGATTCTAAATTATTGAGGCATTGTTGCCAAAGCATGGGATATTCCTTTTTATTTAGCCCTAATTGATCTAAGATGAAAAATTATGCCCTGATCCGCATATTTTTATGCGGCAGGAAGTAAGTGTACCCGCTCAAAATTAATCTAACAATTTTGCCCCTGTTTTCTGATCTTCTGCGTTATTGCTTTGGTCACATAGCCCACTATGCTCCCGTTGCTCCCGTCGCAATGCCTTGAATATCAAAGAACAGGAAACGAAATTTTGTTAAATTTATTTTGTTTGGGTACTTACGATTGAATCTGCCCCGATACTGTCTGTCAAAATTTGTATGATCCATACAAAAATATACCCGCACAGACTCTGAGAAAATCAGCAATAAAAGAGGTTTATAGCATCGGGAGCACTGGGAGCCTGTCCGAGAACTAGAAATTGACTGCAAATCCCACAATCATCATAATCTGAGCTTATCAAGTTCGTTAAATAGAGCGACTATTCGCCTCTCTTGATAAACGCACCTTATAACAATTCTGAAATTTTCGTTTCAATCCCAGTTCTCGGACAGACTCCCAGATATTACCCCCAAAAATGACTTATCCACAAGCATTTTTTGTCACAAAAAAAACAAAAAAAAATTGACT
>JALVDQ010000448.1 GCA_027008885.1 Thiotrichaceae bacterium
GATCAAACCGCTGTCAACGTTCCGCCAGAGGCGCAACACTCGATACTGGTGGTTGGTTAGACCTTACCAGACAAGGACTTTCACCCTGTAAGAAATGACAAGCTTCGCTTGTCGCACCATCCCCCCCTTTTTTTACATATTTTTGCGGGGAGCTGTTGATTTAGACAGGGTTGGAGCAGCTTTGCGAACCCAACCATAATCGAGCCGACATTCCGCACCTATGATGACAGTTTTATGAATTAACGTAAGTAGTTGATTTGTTTTAACTGCAAAGCCCTATCTTTCTATCTCATTGATTTAATCGTTCGAGTATCACCTGACAAAGACAAAAAATTGCTGGGATATTAGGCAAAACTAGGTAAATTAATTGATTAAATCGAAATGGAAAATTAACAAGAGTAATACTGAAATATAAATACTCCAATAATATCAATAGGATGTAAAATACCAAAAATTCAATCTAAGGTGCGGAATGTCGGACACTACCTACGCTATTCGCAATTAGCCCACCAGCATTTTCCCATGCCTTCCTGGAACCTCATTACGCCATCGTATTTGGGTGAGTCAGCACGGCTTTTATTCAAGTGCTCTTTTAGCCCCCAGTTGCCGAAACGATAGAATGATTGTGGCAGGGTATACAGTGTAAATAGCGTGGTGCTCTCAGGTTCTTTTTTACTCCAGGCAATGAGCAGGTCTTCATAACGGTCTTTCATGCGAGGATCGCGGTTTACCTGCTTGAAGAGTTGGCGGAATCTCTTTTTTTCTGATTCGCTTAGCTGCAAACGCCCCATAACACTGGTGGTGAGATGCTGCCCGCCTTCATAGGTCAGGAGTTGCAGATTATTTCTTGCGGTAACCTTTGCCTGTGCCTCAATTTTGGCAATAACACCTGCCAGGGCGTTGGGGTCACGCTGTTTGTCCTGATCAATAATATCAAACACATCATCAACGGTTGTGGCATCTTTTAGCACTTTGGAGGCATCCCGGCATGAACCTGTTTTTTCAACACAGCCAAAGAAATAGGGAGCCATGGCAATTGCATCCAGCGCGCCCCTGCCAACAAATTTGATCATTTGTTCAGAGAGTACCTTGTCACCCTGATTGGTACCAAGAACACGCACAAGACGTTGATTGCTGCCACCAAAAGCATCTTTCCAGATGGCAAACATTTCGACTGCGCGGTGGCTATAAAAACGTAATCGCGCAAAATATTCTTCATCCCGATAGCCGTTAAATTCAGGCGGAACGGTATTGTAACCAAGTTCTATACCACGCTTTTGCACATAGAAATGGCTGAGAAAACCACTATTCCAGGTTTCATTTGAATATTCGACGTAAGTTTTTAAATTGCTATTGAGATTTTTGTAAACATATTCGGCAAATTTATATACATATTCATCCGTTGCGGCATGTGGCATATTCACCCACATATCACGGTTTAGCGCATTTGCAAGTGCTACAACGACTTCAACAGGCACACCGTTGCGGCGCGTATGTGGGGTTCTGGCACTGCCGCCCCAGACTGCATCATTCATCTTTGCGCGCTCATCCCATTTCAGTGGTCTGCTGACGCAATCCATGTCAATAGCACCACTATCATCAAGACAGGAAGACCTGCCGTGGCTGGATTCGGTCAGGTTCATCATTCTAATCACCTTAAACTGGCGCAAAAAAGCCAGATAGTCGGGATTAAAAATAATCTTGTTGCGACTGTAGGGATCTGAATAAGCCTCTGCAAAAGAGACATATTCTGTATTTGCAGGACATTCCGAGGCAGAATTAACACGAATAAAGGCGATATTTTCCCCGCTGTTCCGGTCATGGCAGGTACCACCCGGCATAATGATGCGGATATCGTGGATATAGTTTCCGGGTGAAATATCCCTGAGAATAATATTCAGTGCATTTGCTTCAGGATTGTCAGGCTGGTTTTTCAGATTCAAATCAAACGTATAACCCTGCTGACCTGCAAGCCCCCGAATATTTGACACCGGACCACTAATTTGCAAGGTGCCGGAGCCTTCATAAAACAGTGTATATTTTCCTGAGGGAATTGCGCCAAAAAGTGTCCCCTGAAGCAGTTTTGTCTTGGCATAGTTGAGGGAAGAATCAAGTTCTGTTGGCCAGCCATTGGGATCTGTTTTTACCTGACCCGATAATTCCGTAAAAGGTCGAGCCGTGCGGAAAACATCAACAAAGGGCATTGGCTGACCGACCAGATCTGATTCACCCTGCGGTGCTTCTGTATTTATTCCCAGAGAAGGAGAAAATAACAGCCTTGGTGCCACTCCGGTATAAAGCATCAGGCGTTTATTTACTTCACTGGTCGGCAGTGATGGATCAATGTTTGCCGTCACACCCTGAAGATTAATGCCATTCAAAGGGTTTGAATCGGTATCAAGATTGAGAAGAATCAGTTTCAGATTTTGTTCGGTATCTATTGTGGCAGTGACAGGAAGCAGACTTTCAATTGTATTTTTATTGCCTGGAATCAGCTTATAGGTATAACCCGCAATATCAAAACTGACCAGTTCGCCCTCGGTATAGTGAAAACTGCCATTATTAAGCGTCGTGCCGCTATCATTGTAGAGTGATGTATGGTAGTTAACCCCGATAACCGGAACGGTTGGCTTGAACTGGGCAGTTAGTGTTGCCGTTTTAACTGGTGGCGCAGGGATAGTGGCAAAAGTAGCTTGCGATGTATTACCCGCGGCATCAGTTGCAGTCAGGCTGACTTCAGAACTGTATTTTGTAATGATCGGGTTTGGTGAGATCAGAGTATAAGTGCCATCTGCGGCAACTAGCTTGCTGGCACTGGAACCATCTACATTAAAAACAATGTTAATGGTTGAGCCTGCTTCGGCAGTGCCGGAAACCTGGATTCTGCCCCCCGTAAGACGCTGAAAGCTCGGCTCGGCAGGAGGATTCGGTGGCGTTGTATCTGTTTCTCCAGAAGAACCACCGCCACATGCAGCGAGAAAAACCGAAAGCAGAATAGTGATGAAAATCCCTTTAGTATTCATTATTGTTCCTTGTCTTGTTTTACCTGGTCTGGCTCCAAACCCGTCAACATATATGTAAGTACCCGTGCCTGGGTACTTAGCAGAGCCATTGATTTCAGGATTATAGAGTCATTAGTCTATATAATAGCAGGGTAAGTTCCCTATAATAAAATTGGCATCTGCCTAATATAGCAAAAAAATATAACAAAAATATACGATAAAATACGAAATGACAATCTTGCGCTGAACAAAGCCAAAGTGATATTGTCAAAGAAATAGTCAATCCAGTGAGGTTTAAAATGAAATTAAGCAATAAAATTCTTTTCCTGTTTACTCTGATGGTTGCAGCTACCAGTCTCTCTGCCAGCCAGAACCAGACTGAATGGTATTCAGCTACTGGCTCGCCCGCAGTCAGAGTCTTTGTCAAGGGTGCTTATGTTTATGCGCAACTGGATCAGGGAGGGCTAAATGATTCAGCCATAAAATTAAAGCATGTCAATGGTGATCTGTTGCATGAATATGGCGCTGACTATATCCGCATCAGGGATTTCAATGCCGATGGCAGCTTTGACATCGGTGTACTCACTGGTGCAGGTTACGGTGGAAGTGATATGTGTTATGCAGTTTTTGAATATTTGCCCGATTTTTATGCCTACAAAACACGCTCCAGCAAAACCGTTTGTTTTAATTGATTAGCGCTTTAACGTGCAAAAAACAGATAACCGCCCCCTTGCCGAGCGCATGCGTCCACGCTCACTGCCTGAATATTTTGGGCAGCAGCATATTTTGGCTGAAGGCAGGCAACTGCGTGTCGCAATCGAACAGGACAAGCTGCACTCAATGTTATTTTGGGGACCGCCAGGAACAGGGAAAACAACCCTTGCGCGCCTTATCGCAAGCTATAGTGGAGCTGAATTTATTACCATGTCGGCGGTACTCTCGGGGGTTAAGGATATTCGTGAAGCAGTCAAACTGGCAAAACAGAATTACGAACTGGATGGACGTCGTACCGTTCTGTTTGTTGATGAAGTTCACCGCTTTAACAAATCCCAGCAGGATGCCTTCTTGCCCCACATCGAAGACGGAACCATCAGTTTTATAGGGGCAACTACCGAAAACCCGTCTTTTGAATTAAACAACGCACTTCTGTCTCGTGTGCGTACCTATGTGCTTAAATCGCTCACAGCGGATGAAATAAAACAGATATTAAAAGCAGCAATTTCAGACAAGCAGCGCGGTATCGGAGAACTGCAGCTAGGCGTCGATGAAGAGGCACTGGATTATCTTGCAAAAGCCGCCGATGGCGATGCCCGGCGGGGCTTGAACTGGCTGGAAATTGCCACCGATCTTGCCGAAAACAAACGCATCACGCTAACCACAGTCAGACAAATTGCAACTGAAGGCTTGCGCCGTTTTGACAAGGGTGGCGACCTCTTTTACGAACAGATTTCAGCACTCCACAAAAGTGTGCGTGGTACCAACCCGGATGCCGCCCTTTACTGGCTCTGCCGGATGCTGGATGGCGGTTGTGATCCGCTCTATATTGCGCGTCGCGTCGTGCGTATGGCAAGTGAAGACATTGGCAATGCCGACCCCAGAGGTCTGCAAATTGCCATGAATGCCTGGCAAGCCTACGAACATCTGGGCAGCCCCGAAGGAGAGCTGGCACTCGCCCAGGCAGTCATCTATCTGGCATCAGCACCGAAAAGCAATGCAGTCTACATGGCGTATAAACAGGCAAGCAAAGCCGCAAAAGAATCAGGCTCACTGGAGGTACCAAAGCATCTGCGCAATGCCCCCACTGCATTAATGAAAGAGCTTGGTTACGCCAAAGACTATCGCTATGCACACCAGGAAGAGAATGCCTACGCCGCCGGAGAACACTATTTCCCCGAAGAACTGGGTGAACCAGTCTATTACGAACCAGTACCCAGAGGACTGGAACTAAAAATAGGAGAAAAGCTCGCCCATTTAAGAGCACTGGATAAAAAATCAGGATCATAGGATCCCCCCCTTTTTTTTTTATACTTTTCTTCTTGTTCTCACATGGAACGTGGGAACAAGAAGAAAAGTATCAAAAACAGGGGGGATGGGTGGCAGAAGACAGAAGCATGTGCTTGTGTCGAGTTGTAGGGTCGGTGAAGTTTACGGAACCGACCAGATTTGAACTTCGTTGCGCAAAGCTACACCGACCCTACCTAAATGTATTTATTCCTCAACAAGGCTGCGCAAAAATATGTAAAAAACAGGGGGGATGGGTGGCAGAAAACAGAGCCTGTCCGGCAACCAGGATTAAAGCAAAAATTGCACATTAACCACTAAATAAAAAAACCAGACCAGTGATGTAAGCAATAAATGGCAGGTATGTTTTTCCTGAGAATTTACCCAGATATTTTATCAGAAGAGCAAAGCCATAAGATGCGATAAAATAATATGGCACAACCTGGATGGAGGTGTAATGAAGCAAATCATCCGGAAAATAGTAAAAATAGTACCTGTTAAATGCTAGCTGACAAACGGCATTTAATATAAATTCTAATAACGGCCCACTGACTGCCAGTTTGATTATATACAGTACATTTTTTAAAACTGGTGCAAGTTTCCAGTTTTTTTCCAGAATATCATACAAATAAAAATGTAATCCATACAAAGGCCATATTGCAAAATTTAATAATGAGGTTAATTTGTCATGCACTGGAAATATTTGATATTCCCAAAGGTACTTTCCAAACAGTAAATAATGTAAATTACCAAAGCCTACTTCCAGAATCAGGCAAAAAGGAAAAGCCAGTGCCATATAGTAAAGTAACACTTTAATTTCAATCCGTATTATCTGACGTGCCAGCAAACACCAGCCAAAGTAAATAACTGCAAAGCCAAAGATAAAACCTGGAAAACCCAATATGAGTAGTTTACTTATTGTATTCATCACACTAATATCCCGTAAATCAGCATCCTGCGTATGCTTATTCCATTATATATCACAGCTGGCATGACCATTTATCAAAAGTGCTTGTCTGTTTAGCCTGGGTTAAGCTTGTGAGTTGCATAATTTAATTCCATAACCCCGTTTATTCGTTTATTCGTAAGATAATTCCATGAAAAAAGCTATTGTTGTCATAGGGCTGCTGCTCAGCCAGAGTGTTTTCTCCACTCCACTGTCTGAATCTTTCTGGCATGATGTGCCTGATTTAAATACAAATAATGGTGTCGTTAATAGCGCAAATGGTGCGCCTGTATTACGTTCCAAAGCGTTATTGAATCATCAAAAGCATACTTTAAAGCAACGTAGTTTGATGCTTGATGAACAGGATTTCAGGGAATTTCTTGCGGCAACGGCACTTTCTGAAACAGACGAGAGGTTGCAGGGCAAGTCCCAGGTTCTCAAAAACAAAAAAAACAGGGAGCAGGGCAGGATCAGCTTGCCTTTGCCAAATGGTGAAAATATTGAATTGTATCTTTTTGATTCACCTGTACTGGCTCCTGAAATTGCTGAGCAATATCCTGATATTAAAACCTGGCGAGTGCAGGGAGTGGACAAGCCTGATATTAGCGGGCGACTGGATTTTACCAGTGAAGGTTTTCATGGCATGTTAAACATGCCGGATGGCGATACTGTTTTTATTGATCCTGATGTAAAAAATCACTCAGGTCTTTATCATAGTCTCAGCAAACGTGATAACAGGTGGCGTTTTAAAACAGATTTTAATTGTGGGGTGGATGAAAAGCATTCTCTTCTCGATCATTTTAAAAACAAAATATCGACTGCTAAAAAACTTTCGCAAATCCCTGCGCCTGATCTGATTACCTACCGTTTGGCAATAGCAGGTACTGCCGAATATACGGACAGCCAGGGAGGGACACCGACAACAGCCTATGATTCGATGGTCACGACTATTAACCGTGTGAACCAGATTTATCAGCGGGATATTGGCATAAAGCTGGAAATTGTTAGCGGTAATGATTTTTTCTATACCAATGCGGCAACAGACCCTTATACCAATAATAATGCCGGTTCGCTAATTTCACAGAATATT
>JALVDQ010000449.1 GCA_027008885.1 Thiotrichaceae bacterium
AGCAATCTGGGCAGTTACGGATTATACTGAGTCGCTACTTTTTTCGGGTTGATTCTCCTGAACCGCGCCTGAACTGTGAAGAAGCAAAAGTAAATTCAGGAAAGCAACCAGATGAGTTTTTTTGTTGTATATATAATATGTGTATATTATGTCGCACATTATGTCGCAACGCTGCGCATTATAAAGCCGAATCAATATAAATAGGCATTTTATTAGTGATTTCTTGATCCGAATCTGTACGATTATAATAATTAGTATATTTTTTTTGCATATATTAACCGATATGCTATGTACAATAAACACTTTTTATGTAATCTTTTTTCAGGTTTCTGACTTTTTTGAGTTGTCTGTGCCCTGTGAATCCATGCCTTATGAATTAAATCAACCGAGAATAATATGCCCAATACAGGATTGAATAAAAAATTACCGATCATTGTTGTAGGTTCTGGCTCGGTAGGTGTGCGCTTTGTGAATGAGCTTTTATACAGGCAACCTGGAGCCTGCATAAAAGTTTTTGGTGGTGAGGCAGAGCAACCCTATAACCGTGAAAATTTGACAAAATTGCTGGCAGGGGAGGTATCGGAAGACAAGCTTTATGAGAATAGCAAGATACATGAATCCAAAGATGTGCAGTTATTTCTTAATAATCCGATAGTTGAAATAGACAAGGAGCGCTCAACTGTAACGGATAGTCATGGTGAACAACATGCCTATGACAAACTGGTGCTGGCGGTGGGTTCCTTTCCGCGCATCATGGATATTCCGGGTACAGATCTTAAACACGTTTTTACCTTTCGTAATATCAGGGATGCCGAGATGCTTAAAAATCGCCAGGTAGCCAGCCGTAGAACAGTCGTGGTCGGTGGTGGTCTGGTAGGGCTGGATGCTGCCTATGCAATGAGGCAATATAATACGGATGTAGTGGTTATTGAAAAAAGTACCCGTTTGATGCATCAATTGCTGGATGATCATGCGTCTGTCTATCTGCGTCTGTATCTGGATGATCTGGGTATTGATGTGCGCAATAATACCGATATTGTGCGTATCGAAGGAGATGGAAAAGTAGAAAAAGTCATACTGGATGATGGCGAAGAAATTGAATGCGATACGCTTATTATTTCCATTGGTATCAAACCCAATACAATTCTTGCCGAAAGTATTGGTCTAAAGGTGAAGCGCGGCATCGTTGTTGATGATTATCTGCAAAGCAGTGAGAAAAATATTTATGCCATAGGTGAATGTGCCGAACATCGGGATCGCATCTATGGGATTGTTCAGCCGGGTTATGATCAGGCGGCAATATTGGCAAAAATTATTGCTGGCGGAAAGGCAAAATATACAGGAACAACAACCGCCAACCAGTTAAGAGTCATAGATTATCCCTTTATCAGTATCGGTGATAATGGTGAAGGTGATCCTGCAAACAAGGAAATTATGTATCGCAATATTCGCAAAATGACTTATCGCAAGATTGTTTTAAGGCATGGTCATTTGCATGGTGTGATTGCTGTTGGTCCCTGGCTGGATAGCAAACACTTGTATGAACTTGTTGAAAACAAACAGTTTATCTGGCCATGGGAAAGAAAAAAGTTTGAGCGTAGCGGAGAGCTGGGCTGATAGCCGATTGATGCTCGGGTGAAGTGGGTGAAGAGAAAGCTCTAAACTTTTTTATTAAATCCGTGTATTTTTATGGCTTTCATGCAAATATCAATTATTTCCGTATAATTTTTTGTATAACGAAAACTTCAAAAGATATATACTGCCCAGTCCGGTTTTATTTATGCATACCATTTATCTACAATATATAGAATATTGGTGTGCTCCAGAGCTTGTTTAATAACTGGGAAAATCAATAGCAAAATTCAATATATAGTAAGTTTATTTTTAAATAAACACTATATGTCGTAGCGTGATTTTTGGAAGGGTTCACGAACAGGCTCGAGGGGATTTGAGAATCTGTCCGGAATATGAGTCGTAGCGAGATTTTGTAATAGACTCGCTATTCCCGGACAGGTTCCAAATATATAAAAGTTGTAACTGCCCAGATTGCTCTTTATTATTTTTTTTTAAGGGCAAGGCGAAAGCGCGCACTTTATAAGTATAAATGAGCACTTTTAACGTAGCACTGGACAAAATAGAGAGTGATCTGGAGAGTGATCTGGAGAGTGATCTGGATAGTTACCAAAGTTTAGCAAGAGGATTTATATGCATAATCATGCTCCATCTACCGCTGTGTCATCTTTTAATACATTGCCTGACAGACAAGGCTTATACGATCCTGCCAATGAGCATGATGCTTGTGGCGTGGGTTTCGTTGCGCATATTAAAGGTGAAAAATCTCACGATATAATCCAGCAAGGGCTGACTATTTTAAAACGTGTGGCGCATCGTGGTGCGGTTGGCGCTGATCCCAAAGCAGGTGATGGTGCGGGCTTGCTAATGCAGATTCCTGATGCATTTTTTCGGGCTGAGGTTGAAAACCTGCCTGCCGAAGGTGACTATGGTGTGGGCATGATCTTCCTTCCCAAGGATCGCCTGCAAAGTAAAAAACTCAGAAATGATATTGAAAAAGCGATTGAGGATGAAGGTCAAAAGCTGATTGCCTGGCGTGAAGTGCCTGTTGATCCTTCTGGTCTGGGCGAAACAGTCAAACCAACTGAACCCTCTATTTATCAGGTGTTTATTGCTCGAGGTGATAATGTTGCCGATCAAGATGCCTTTGAGCGCAAGCTGTTTGTTATTCACAAGCTGATTACGGCACAGGCAAACCGTAATAAAGAAATTGCCGGTATTGAAGATTTTTATATCTGTTCAATGTCATCGCGCACCATTGTTTACAAAGGCATGTTGCTGGCGGAGCAGGTGGGTGAGTATTACCACGATTTGATGGATGAACGGGTTGTTTCTGCGATTGCCCTGGTGCACCAGCGTTTCTCTACCAATACCTTCCCCACCTGGGATTTGGCGCACCCTTTCAGGATGATTGCGCACAATGGTGAGATCAATACCAATCGTGGCAATGTAAACTGGATGGCAGCACGTCAAAGTTCCATGCAGTCTGATATTCTCGGCGATGATCTGGATAAAATATGGCCAGTTATCCCTGAAGGTCAATCAGATACCGCCTGTCTGGATAACGCCCTTGAGCTGATGGTAATGGGTGGTTACAGCCTCGCTGAAGCCATGACGATGTTGATTCCCGAAGCCTGGTATGGCAATGAATTAATGGATGAAGATCGCCTCGCTTACTATGAATACAATGCCGGTATGATGGAACCCTGGGATGGTCCGGCAGCAGTTGCCTTTAGTGATGGTCGCCAGATTGGTGCAATGCTGGATCGAAACGGTTTGCGTCCGGCACGTTATCTGGTGACGGATGATGATCTGGTGGTGATGGCATCCGAAATGGGTGTGCTGGATATTCCTGAAAACAAGATTATTAAAAAATGGCGTTTGCAGCCCGGCAAAATGTTTTTGATCGACCTGGATCAGGGACGCATTATTGCAGATGAAGAAATAAAGTCAGGGCTTGCCAAAGCGCATCCTTATAAGGAATGGTTGGCTAAAAACCAGATAAAAGTTTGTGAGATTTCTAGTGATGCAGAACTATTGCCCGCACTGGATAAAGATGAACTACTAAAAAATCAGCAGGCTTTTGGTTATACCCAAGAATACATTAAATTCCTGCTTGCGCCGATGGTCAAGACAGGCATGGAAGGCACCGGCTCCATGGGAACAGATAGCCCCGTTGCCGTTCTTTCACACCGTTCACGTCACCTCTCAAACTATTTCAAGCAAAATTTTGCGCAGGTAACGAATCCACCAATTGATCCAATTCGTGAAGAGCTGGTGATGTCACTGGTGACAATGATTGGTCCGCGTCCCAATCTGTTGGGGCATGAGAACAAGGGTGACAGTATGCGCCTTGAAATCAAGCAACCAATCCTGACCAATGAGCAGCTCTATAATATCCGTCATATCAATGACCATGTGGGTGATGCCTTTAAAACCAAAACGCTGGATATAACCTACGATGCCTCCTTGCGTGGTGCGGGCATGAAAGATGCGATCAAGGCACTGTGTGCCAAAGCAAAGTCAGCAGTAGAAGAGGGTTACAATATTCTGATTCTGTCTGATCGTAGTGTTTCGCAAGAGCGTCTGGCAATTCCAGCCCTGCTGGCAACCTCGGCAGTGCACCACTACCTGATTCGCAAAGGCTTGCGTATCTCAACCGGTCTGGTCGTTGAAACAGGTTCTGCGCTTGAGGTTCATCACTTTGCTACCCTTGCAGGTTATGGCGCAGAAGCGATTAACCCCTGGCTGGCACTGGAAACAGTCGATGCCAATCTGAAACGCTTTGACCCGGATATGGATGTGCATACCGCACACAAGAATTATATTAAAGCTATTGGCAAAGGTCTGAAAAAAGTCATGTCGAAAATGGGTATTTGTACCTATCAATCGTATTGTGGCGCGCAGATTTTTGATGCAGTTGGCTTGTCCAGTGAATTTGTCAATGAATACTTTACAGGTACGGCAACGACGATAGAAGGCGTTGGTTTAACCGAAATTGCGCGTGAGGCACGTCGTTGTCATTCGCGTGGCTATGGCGACAAGCTGATCTACAAGAAACATCTGGACATCGGTGGTGATTATGCTTACCGCGTGCGTGGTGAGAAGCATGTCTGGACACCCGCCACCATTTCACGTTTGCAACATGCAGTGCGTGGTAATGATGCCAAAAGTTTTGCAGAATTTTCACATGCCATTGATGAGCAGTCCAAAGGTTTGCTAACCCTGCGTGGCTTGATGGAGTTTGATTATTCTGACTGCTCCGTGCCTCTGGATGAGGTTGAGCCAGCAAAAGAAATTGTTAAACGCTTTGCTACGGGCGCAATGTCATTCGGCAGTATTTCCTATGAGGCGCACTCGACCCTGGCTATTGCCATGAATGCAATTGGTGCAAAATCGAATACGGGCGAAGGCGGCGAAGAAGCATCACGCTTTAATCCACTCGAAGATGGCAGTATGAACCCTGAGCGTTCAGCGATTAAGCAGGTTGCTTCGGGGCGTTTTGGTGTAACCACAGAATATCTGGTCAATGCCGATGATATTCAAATCAAAATGGCACAGGGTGCGAAACCGGGTGAGGGCGGTCAGCTCCCCGGTCATAAAGTCAATCAGCAAATAGGACGGGTACGTCATTCAACCCCGGGCGTTGGTCTGATTTCGCCGCCACCACACCATGATATTTACTCGATTGAGGATTTGGCGCAGCTTATCCATGATCTGAAAAATGTGAATCCAAAAGCGCGTATTTCGGTCAAGCTGGTTGCTGAGGTAGGCGTGGGTACGGTTGCGGCAGGTGTCACCAAGGCACATGCTGATCATATTACCATTTCCGGTTTTGATGGTGGTACGGGCGCCTCGCCACTGACATCCATTCGTCATGCAGGCTCTCCCTGGGAGATTGGTCTGGCGGAAACGCATCAAACGCTGGTACTCAACAAGCTGCGCAGCCGTGTTTGTGTGCAAGCCGACGGTGGCTTGCGTACCGGACGTGATGTGGTGATTGCCGCGCTCCTGGGCGCCGATGAATTTGGTTTTGCCACTGCGCCATTGATTGCAGAAGGCTGTTTAATGATGCGCAAATGTCACTTGAATACCTGTCCGGTGGGGGTTGCCACGCAAGACCCAGAGCTTCGCAAGAAGTTTATGGGCAAGCCGGAGCACGTCATAAACTATTTCTTCTTTGTTGCCGAAGAAATGCGCAAAATTATGGCAAAGCTTGGTTTTAGAACAGTGGCAGAAATGGTGGGACAGTCACAGCGCCTGAAAATGAACAAGGTGATTGAACACTGGAAGGCGCAGGGTCTGGATTACAGCAAAATATTGGCAAAGCCGGATGCTGATTCGCATGCTGAAGAGCACCATACAATAGAGCAGGATCACGGTATTGATCAGGCACTGGATAATGAGCTTATCAAGCAGGCGCAGGCGGCACTGGAAAAAGGCGAAAAGGTTAATATTGAGATTGCCATTAAAAACCACAACCGCACCTTTGGTACGATGCTATCCGGTCGGGTTGCCGAAAATTATGGCTTTGAGGGCTTGCCTGATGACACCATTACAATCAGAGCAACGGGTACCGCAGGTCAATCCTTTGGAGCCTGGGTTGCCAGAGGCGTTACCCTGGAGCTTTCGGGTGAAGGCAATGACTATGTGGGCAAGGGGCTGTCTGGCGGCAAGTTGATTATCTATCCCCCCGCAGATTGCAAAATAGAAGCTGCTGATCAAAATATTATCGTCGGCAATACCGTGCTTTATGGCGCAATCGCAGGCGAAGCCTACTTTAGCGGAGTCGCAGGTGAGCGCTTCTGTGTCAGAAATTCAGGTGCTACGGCGGTTGTTGAAGGGGTTGGCGATCATGGTTGTGAATACATGACTGGCGGCATCGTGGTGTGTCTGGGTGAAACAGGGCGGAACTTTGCAGCGGGCATGTCAGGTGGTATTGCTTATGTGCTGGACGAAAAAGATCACTTCAGCAGGCTTTGCAATACTGAAATGGTCGAGCTTGAAAAAGTCACGCCAGACAAAGGCAATGTGGATGCATCAGACCTTTTGCAAGCGGATGAAACACGCTTAAAGGCATTAATCGAAAACCACCACAAATACACTGGCTCAAAACGCGCGCGCAAGATACTGGATAACTGGGATGAATATCTGCCAAAATTTATCAAGGTGATGCCGGTCGATTATCGCAGGGCACTCGAAAATAACCAGTCAAGAAAAGCAGCGGCATAGGGGAGGATAAAAATGGGAAAACCAACTGGCTTTAAAGAATACCCGCGTCACGACAGACATTATGCACCTGTTGCAGAGCGTATCAAGAGTTTCCGTGAATTTGTCGTGCCTCTGGATTATGACGAATTGCAGATACAGGCAGCGCGTTGTATGGACTGTGGTGTGCCATTTTGTCACGATGGACCCAAGGGTGGTTGTCCGGTAAACAACCTGATTCCGGACTGGAATGATCTGGTGTATCACGGTGAGTGGCAAGATGCGCTGGAAACACTGCATTCAACCAATAACTTTCCTGAAATGACCGGCAGGGTTTGTCCTGCGCCCTGTCAGGAATCCTGCACCCTGAATATCAATGACAATTCGGTAACCATTAAAACAATCGAATGTGAAATTGTTGACCGGGGCTTTGATGAAGGCTGGGTCAAGCCGCTGATTGCCGAACATAAAAGCGGCAAAAGAGTCGCTGTTGTAGGTTCAGGACCTGCGGGAATGGCATGTTCACAGCAACTGGCACGAGTCGGGCACGAGGTGGTTCTATTTGAAAAAGAGCCGCGTATCGGTGGCTTGATGCGTTTTGGAATCCCTGATTTCAAGCTGGACAAGAAACTGCTGGATCGCCGTATGCAGCAGATGGCAGCCGAAGGTGTCGAGTTCAGGACAGATACCCATATCGGCGTGGATATTCCTGCAAAAGACTTGCTGCACGAATTTGATGCAGTGGCACTCACAGGTGGTTCTGAAAAACCGCGTGATTTGCCTATTCCGGGGCGTGACCTGAACGGTGTTTATTTTGCAATGGATTTCCTCAAGGCAAACACCAAATGGGTGCAGGGCATACACGGCGAAGATCAGGTCATCTCAGCCAAAGGCAAACACGTTGTGGTGATTGGTGGTGGCGACACTGGTTCAGACTGTATCGGTACCGCAATCCGTCATGGTGCGGCATCGGTGACACAGCTTGAAATTATGCCGCGTCCACCTGAAAAAGAAGACAAGGCTCTGGTATGGCCGGACTGGCCAAATAAAATGCGTACCTCAACTTCGCAGGAAGAGGGCGCCGAGCGTATCTTCTCGGTTGCCACCAAAGAATTTATTGGTGACAGTGCGGATGGCAAGAGCGGCAATCTGAAAGCGGTTAAATGTGTCAAGGTCGAGTGGACGCAGGACGATAACGGACAATGGCAGATGAGCGAAATTGCCGGTTCGGAGTTTGAACTCAAAGCCGATATTGCGACACTGGCAATGGGCTTTGTGCATCCTGTGCATGAAGGCATGTTGCAAGAGCTGGGTGTTGAACTGGATGAACGTGGCAATGTTAAAGGCGAAACAGAGGGCAAAAAGGCTTATTATACTTCAATGGATAAAGTCTTTGCTGCTGGAGACATGCGTCGTGGGCAATCACTGGTCGTCTGGGCAATCCGTGAAGGCAGGCAATGCGCGCACAGCATTGACCAGTATTTAATGGGCTATACCAGTCTGCCAAGATAGGGTTATACCAGCAAGACATACCCATCCCCCCTGTTTTTACATATTTTTGTGTAAGCTGTTTGAGGAACAAAACTGTACAAACACAGGAGCGTTATCTAAATATGGTGCCGCGATCTGTCGGGTTACGCCTGGGCTAACCCGACCTACGGAACAGTCCTCTGTCCTGAGTCTTCTGATATACCCATCCCCCCTGTTTTTGATACTTTTTTATTGTGTTTATTGTGCCTGAAGCAGTTTTGCAGGTATGGGCGTAAGCCGACAGGAATGCTACTTTTCAAGATTTTCTAATTATGGCAACAGGATACATACCACGCGAGTTTATTGATGATCTGCTGGTTCGCGCAGATGTTGTCGAGGTGATCAATGCGCGTGTTCCGCTAAAAAAGAAGGGACGTGAATACACCGCCTGCTGCCCTTTTCATAATGAAAAAACGCCGTCATTTACGGTTAGCCCAAATAAACAGTTTTACCATTGTTTTGGCTGTGGCGTGCATGGTTCTGCGCTGGACTTTCTGATGCAATATGAGCATCTTGATTTTGTCGAGGCAGTTGAATCTCTGGCAGATTCACTGGGGATGGCTGTTCCGCGAGAACATAGTGGACGAGGACCAGACAAGAAACAAATCCAACGCACTAAAAATTTGTTTAGCCTGCTGCAAGAAGCGAATCAGTATTACCAGCAGCAACTAAAAAACACCCAAAAGGCGCTGGATTATCTGAATCGGCGTGATTTGAGTGATGAGATTATTCAGCGTTTCAAGCTTGGTTATGCTCCGGCGGGCTGGGACAATGCGCTTAAATTATTCTCAAAAAGCTATTCTGATCAGCAGTTGGCTGATTCGGGCTTAATTGTTTACAGAGAAGAAGAACACAAAAAATATGACCGCTACCGGGATCGTATTATGTTTCCGATCCGCAATCGCAAGGGGCAGGTGATTGGTTTTGGTGGACGGGTGCTGGGAGATGACAAGCCAAAATACATTAATTCTCCAGAAACGCCGGTTTTTCATAAAGGTTCCGAGCTTTATGGCTTTTACGAGGCGCGTTTAAATACCCAAAAACTGGAGCGCATCATAGTCGTCGAAGGTTATATGGACGTGATTGCGCTGGCGCAATTCGGTGTATCTTATGCGGTGGCGACGCTTGGCACGGCAACCACCCCGGATCATATCAAGCAATTATTCAGGGCAGTGCCCGAAATAATCTTCTGTTTTGATGGCGACAGGGCAGGGCGCGAGGCTGCCTGGCGCGCCCTGGAAAATGCCATGCCAATGATTCAGGATGGCAAGGAAATCCGCTTTTTGTTTTTACCAGAGGGGGAAGACCCGGATACTCAAATCCGCAAGATTGGCAAGGAAAAATTTGAAGCCTCGTTTGAAGAAGCTGTTTCACTGACAAGCTATTTTGTGGAAAAATTAAAAGAGCGTTTTAATATTGCCTCTGATGAAGGCAGGGCACGTTTTTTGACTGAAGCATCAAAAAACCTGAAAACCATGCCGGATACGCTAATTAAAGACCAGCTACTCAAGCGCCTGGCAAAACTGACCAATGTCGATATAAGCACATTGAATCGCCGCCATATAATCAATGCTCCCGAAAAAACTGAACCCGCTGCGGACTTCACACGTCTAAGCAAGCATGAAGTCAGCAAGACGCCTGTTCGCTATGCCATTAGCCTGTTGCTGTTCAAGCCATCTCTGGTTAATTATATTGAAAATTTTGAACATATCGCGCTTTCAGAACTGCCAGGATCAGATTTATTGACTACACTCATTGAAACAATACAGGAGAGTCCCCAAATTAATGCAGCGGCTCTCCTTGAACGGTGGAGAAATACCGAATTTGAAGCCCCGTTGACACACTTGATGAAGTGGCAAGCAGAAACAGACGATGAAGAGGTTCTGCGTTGCGAACTCCAGGACTGCCTACGACAAATTCGTAAACGGGCTAATGAAAAAAAAATCGAAACGTTATTACATCGCAGTAGCACAGTTGGTTTAAATAAACAGGAAACAGAAGAGTTGGCTTTTTTGTTAAGAAATCGTTGATTTCAGTAATTTACAGATTCAGAGCCAATCCGGGAAAAAGCCCTCTCAATGTAGGTATTTTTACTGACAATAATTGTGCTACAATGGTGGATTAACATTTTTTTACAGAATGATAACCATACAAACTTGTTCACATTAATCCCTGTTTTCATATAAGAACCTGTCTGCAAGTCTGAGTCGCAGATTCAGGTAAATAATTTGGGTGGATGCAATTTGAATATCACCTAAACAGAAGAAAACCAGGAAAACAGCGCAACAAGCTTAAGTATGAAAAAGGCATAAAATTATTTATGAGCAAAGAAAACATTCCAGAAAACAAGCAAGATACGCCAGAGCAGGAAACTGCACTGCCTGAACAGGAAGCAGCACTTGAAACAGAGTCACTTGAAACAGAGTCACCTGAACAGGAAGCATCTCAGGAAAACCAGCAAGCTTCAGGCTTAAAGCTGTTGATTCTCAAGGGTAAGGAACAGGGTTTTCTGACTTATACTGAAGTTAACGACCATCTGCCTGATACCATTGTTGACCCTGAGCAAATCGAAGAAATCGTCACCATGATCGGCGACATGGGTATCAAGGTCTACGAAAAAGCGCCGGATGAAGACAGCCTGGTACTGGCGGAAGAAACTACCGAAGCTGACGATGAAGCCGTCGAAGCGGCAGCAGCCGTCTTAACCAGCGTCGATAATGATTTTGGTCGCACCACAGATCCGGTACGCATGTATATGCGTGAAATGGGAACGGTTGAATTACTGACGCGTGAAGGTGAAATACAGATCGCAATTCGTATTGAAGAAGGCTTGTACGAAGTGCTGACCGCGCTCTCACACTTCCCCGCATCTGCTGAATACCTGCTTGATTTTTATAGAAAAGTTGAAGCAGGAGAAAAGCGTTTAACCGATTTGATCATTGATTTTGTTGATCCTGATGCGGAGCGCCATGTTATCCCTGAGCCAGCACCTATCGTGACCGCCGAAGCCAAGGAAGCAGAGGCGAAAAAAGCAGAGGCAGCCAGGGCAGCGGGTGAAGAGGAAGAAGAAATTATTGAAGATACCGGACCTGATCCTGAAATAGCGCGTGAGAAATTTGCTGAATTAAATGATCTCTATGTGCAAGCCTGTCAGGCATGTGAAAACAATGATTTTGAACTTTATAAAGAAATCCGTAACAAGCAAAGCCGCAAATTACTGGAATTTAAATTGACGCAACCGGTTATTGATGAGCTGGGAGCACAGCTACATTCTATTATCAGTAGAATCCGTGGTCACGAGCGCCAGATAATGAAACTTTGTGTGCAAAAGGCAGCGATGCCACGCAAGGATTTTATTAACAGCTTCCCAAAGAACGAAACCGATTTAAACTGGCTGGACAACTACATCGAAAAAAATCCTGGTCAGGCAGAAAGTCTCCTGCCATTTAAAGAAGATGTCCTGTTTAATCAGGGGCAATTAATGAAAATCGAAAAAGACACCGGTTTGACCATTACCCAAATCAAGGAGATCAACCGGACTGTTTCAGTCGGTGAAGCCAAAGCGCGTCGCGCCAAAAAAGAAATGGTCGAAGCCAACCTGCGCCTGGTAATATCAATTGCCAAGAAATACACCAACCGTGGTTTGCAATTCCTTGATTTGATTCAGGAAGGCAATATCGGTCTAATGAAAGCAGTTGACAAGTTTGAATACCGGCGTGGTTACAAGTTTTCAACCTATGCAACCTGGTGGATACGCCAGGCGATAACCCGTTCGATAGCGGATCAGGCGAGAACCATTCGTATCCCGGTACACATGATCGAAACGATTAACAAGCTCAATCGTGTTTCACGCAAGCTCTTGCAGGAAAAAGGACGCGAAGGTACTCCGGAAGAGCTGGCAGCAGAAATGGATATGCCCGAAGACAAGGTTCGCAAGGTTATGAAAATAGCCAAAGAACCGATTTCCATGGAAACACCAATAGGTGACGACGAAGACTCCTCCCTGGGTGATTTTATTGAAGACAGCAATGTGCAATCACCCGTTGATTCTGCAACATCCAACGGTCTTGGTGAAAGCACGCGTCAGGTACTCAGCAGCCTCACGCCACGCGAAGCCAAGGTGCTGCGGATGCGTTTCGGCATAGACATGAATACCGATCACACCCTCGAAGAAGTGGGCAAGCAGTTTGATGTCACCCGTGAGCGTATCCGCCAGATTGAAGCCAAGGCACTGAGAAAACTACGCCATCCAAGTCGTTCAGACATGCTGCGCAGCTTCCTCGAAATGGATAAAGACCCGGGAATGACTTAGGAGTCTGTTCGACAAGAGTATATACTCGTATCAGCCCTTGATCCTGACTCAAAGGCTTGTATAATACGCGCCTCGTTTGTACTAAAAAAACAGGGCCTGTAGCTCAGTTGGTTAGAGCAGCGGACTCATAATCCGTTGGTCGAAGGTTCGAGTCCTTCCAGGCCCACCAGATATAACGCCTCATCAAGCTATTGATGAGGCGTTTTTATTTGCATTCCCTGCGAAAAACAATGGTGCCAATAATTATTTGAACTATACTCGTTGAAATATACTCAAAGATTTTATAAGGGTTTGAGTACCATAATAAATCTGGCAAAGTTTTGTTTTCCTGTTTTTGCGGAAGTCAGAAATTAGGGGGTGCGATAATAAATCCAGCAATTATTACGTCGTCTCCAAGCTCAAAATTGTTGGGTTTATAATTAAATTATAATATACTTATATACCCATCCCCCCTGTTTTTTATACTTTTTAAACTTATTAACAAGTGATTGATACTATCGTGAAAAATTTATTTGTTGTTTTTTCAACCTTTATAACATTGTTCCTGGCGAGTTCAAGTCACGCTGTGAGCATGAGTGAAGCGGATAGTATGGCTAATTTACAGCTTGCCATGTTGACTCTTTCCAGAGAGGAGTCTTTTGTGTCTTCTGGAAAAGTTAAGGCTACGCGCAAAAAGGCTAATCGCTCAAAGAAAAAAGCGAACAAGGCGTTTACACCAACAGATAAACCAAAGGAGCAATATCCAGAAAACTGTTTAACCTGGTCAGCGGCTCAAATAAATACAAAAGCCAAAAAACACAATCAGGTTATTCTTAAATACTCCCGCCAGCACCGGATTGACAGCAACCTTGTGAAGTCGATTATTACTGCTGAATCCTGTTTTAGAACCAGGGCATTGTCAAATAAAGGGGCAAAAGGCTTAATGCAGCTTATTCCTGATACCGCCGAACGCTTTGGGGTTAAGGAAATTTATGATGCTGAGCAGAATATTCTTGCAGGAACCAAATATTTAAGGTTTCTGCTTGATCGTTATAAAGGTGACCTGAAGAAAGCCATAGCAGCCTATAACGCCGGTGAAGGTGCGGTTGACAAGTATAAAGGCATCCCTCCTTACCGCGAAACCAGAAATTATGTAGAAAATGTGTTAAAGGTTTATCGCCTTTTGAAACCGAAAAAAAGAACAAAAAAAGTAAAAAAAGCTAAAAAAATCGTAAAAACAAGAAAAAAGCGAGTGCATGTAGTCTATCAGCCACCCAAGCTGGGCGGTAAACCAGGGCGGCATGGCTGGCAATATAACCGTCGTCTGGCACCACAGCTTTACAAGCATTAAGCATTAGAACCTGTCTGGAGAAATAGAGAGTCTGCTACGACTCATATTCACGGAGAGGTTCTTAAATAACACTTCCACTATTGCGCTCCCTGGTAGATAATACCCAGCCCTTAAAACCCCACGCGCATAATATGTTTACAGGAATTATCCAGGCGATTGGCAAAATCGCTGATTTACAGCCCAAAGGTGGCGACATGGCACTGACTGTCAATACTGGCAAGTTGCCAATGGCAGACGTTGAACTGGGTGACAGTATTGCAGTCAACGGTGTCTGTTTAACCGCGATCGCCCTGAGTGAATCCGGTTTTAGCGCAGATGTCTCGCGTGAAACGCTCTCTTTAACCTCATTGGGTGCCTTGTCCAAAGGCTCTGAAGTCAATCTTGAAAAAGCACTGACACTGCAAACCCGCCTCGGTGGTCATCTGGTCAGCGGGCATGTGGACGGTCTGGGTGAAGTTAAGTCGCGTCATCACGATGCCCGGTCAGAACGCTTTGTAATTGCAGCCCCGAGTGACATTTCCCGCTATATTGCGACCAAAGGCTCGATAACGGTTGATGGTGTCAGCCTTACAGTGAACAAGGTAAATGGCGCCGAATTTGAAATTAATATCGTGCCGCATACCATCGAAGAAACCATTATCAGCCATTATCAGGCGGGTACCAAAGTAAATCTTGAAGTTGATGTGGTGGCACGCTATCTTGAGCGACTGATTCAGGGTGGAGCACTGCAGCAAAGTTCTTCCGGTATTACAGAAGCGTTTCTTGCAGAGAATGGTTTTTAGAGGCTCTTACAAAATATAATTTATCAAAATATGAAATTTAACAGTATTGAAGAAATAATAGAAGATCTTGCCGCAGGCAAAATGGTCATTATCGTGGATGATGAAGACCGTGAAAATGAAGGCGATTTTCTTATGGCAGCCTCCAAGGTGCGCCCTGAAGATATTAACTTTATGGCAACTCACGGACGTGGGCTGGTGTGTATGCCGATTACCGCAGAGCGTTGCAAACAGTTGAACCTGCCTTTAATGGTCGCTGAAAATAACGAAGAATTTGCCACCAATTTTACAATTTCAATCGAAGCGGCGGAAGGCGTAACCACAGGGATTTCAGCCTATGATCGCGCCCTCACAATACGCGCGGCGGTGGCACCTGATGCAAATAAAGACAGCATCGTGCAGCCAGGACATATTTTTCCCTTAATGGCACAGCCAGGCGGAGTGCTGACTCGCGCAGGTCACACAGAAGCAGGTTGTGATCTGGCGCGACTTGCAGGGCTGGAACCTGCCGCTGCCATAGTTGAAATTTTAAATGAAGACGGCAGCATGGCGCGCCGCGATGACCTGTTTAAAATAGCGCAGCAACATAATCTGAAAATTGGCACCATTGAAGATTTAATTCGCTACCGTGTGCAAAATGAAAAAACAGTACGCCGTGAGCACGAAGTCGTAATGAACACAGAATTTGGTGAATTTAAGGTCATTGCCTATTCGGATGATGCCAGTAACCAGACTCACCTGGCACTCGTAAAAGGCGAAGTTCCCACGGATCATCCGGCTCTGGTAAGGGTGCATATTGAAGACCCGCTGTGCGACGTGCTTTCCCTGGATGAAAAAGGCTGTGGCTGGCCACTGCGGGATGTTATGCGTACCATGGATGAGGAAGGTGAGGGCGTTATCGTGGTATTGCGTGGAAACTGCCAGACCAATTTACTGGATCGCCTCAGGGAAGTGGATGAAAACCATGAGCGAGAACCAGAAAAAAATGATTCACCTTCCGAACTTAAAACATTTGGAATTGGCGCGCAGATTTTAAGTGATCTTGGGGTCGCCAAAATGCGCGTAATGAGTGCCCCCATGCAGTTACATGGATTAGCAGGGTTTGGGCTTGAAATTGTTGAATATGTTAGAAAATAGGGGATAGATCAAAATGAGTAATATTAAAGAACTGGCAGGAGATTTTAATCCGGGGGAAGCAAAATTTGCGCTTGCAGTAGCACGATTTAATTCGTTTATCGTAGAAAGCCTGCTGGAAGGTGCCGTTGATGCACTGCAACGTCACGGTGTAAAAGATGACTGTATAGAAATCGTGCGAGTACCGGGCGCATTTGAGTTGCCTGTCATCGTTCAGGCAATGGCAAACAGCGGCAAGTATCAGTCGGTTATCGCATTAGGTGCGGTAATTCGGGGCAGCACCCCACATTTTGATATTGTTGCCGATGCCTCGGCAAAAGGTCTGTCGAGTATTGCTCTGGCAAGCGGATTACCGATCATAAACGGTATTCTGACAACCGATTCGATAGAACAGGCAATCGAACGCGCGGGTACAAAAGCCGGAAACAAGGGCGCAGAAGCCGCTGTCACCGCAATTGAAATGGTTTCACTGCTAAACAAGTTTAATAAATAGTAGTCAGCTATAAAGTAAAAGAAGACACAAAATGGCTTTAGACAAGAAAAAACGCTACATATCAGAGCGTCGGGTGGCTCGAAAACTGGCACTCATTGCTATTTACCAGTGGCAAATGACAGGCAATTCTTACGAGGAAATCTATCTGGGGTTCCTCGAAGACAAAGGTCTGTCTGAGGACATAAAAAAAGCAGACATGGCATTTTTTCAGTCAATTGTAAAATATCTCATGCAAAACACAGAAAAAGTAGACGCGACGCTAAAGCCATTTCTTGACCGCAAGCCACAACACCTGGATCAAATCGAACGCGCCGTTCTGCGCCTGGCGACCAGCGAACTCATGCAACAACCTGAAATACCGACAGAAGTGATTGTAAGTGAATCGGTCAACCTGGCAAAAAAATTTGGCGCAGACCAGGCACACAAATTTATAAATGGCGTACTCAACAAGGTGTGCGCAAAACTCAAATCTGCTGACAAAGCTTAAACTCGGGTAGGGTCGTAGCCCGTATGAAGCCCCGCAGAATACGGGACAGAGCATGTAAAATATATCAAAAACAGGGGGGATGGGGGTCAGAGGACAGAAGACAGAGGACAGAGGACAGAGGACTGTTCCGTAGGTCGGGTTAGCCCAAGCGTAACCCGACAAGATCGCGGCACTATGTTGGATTACGCTACGCTAATCCAACCTACGCAAAAATATATAAAAAACAGGGGGGATGGGTATCAGAAGACAGAAAGACTGTCCCGCAGGTCGGGTTAGCCCAAGCGTAACCCGACAAGATCATGGCACTATGTTGGATCACGCTACGCCAGCTCTACAAATGATAGCCCTGTAATACCTGCAAATAATTAACCCGTTCAAATGCAATCGGGTTAATGGCTTTACCTTTGCTTACGCTGCCTTTTAACTGGCTGACGGATTCATATTCGTTTTCTTCCAGCCAGCGGCTCATTTCCTCAAGTATATCTTTAATAACCGCAGCTCCCTGTTTTAATAATACCGAGCAGACATGCGTAACATCAGCCCCTGCCATGAGCAGTTTAATCACCGCATTGGCATCGTGTATACCACCTGTTGCTGCCAGGGATAGCCCGGTCTGTCCGTATAATAACGCAATCCAGTGCATTCTTAATAAAGATTCATAGGGGCTGGAGAGCTGCAGTGTGGCATCAATTTCTAATGTTTCAAGATTAATATCTGGCTGATAAAAACGGTTAAAGAGTGACACGCCATCTGCGCCCGCATTTTCAAGTTGTTTGATAAAGTGAGCGGGTGAACTGAACTGTGAGGTTAACTTGCAGGTAACGGGAATAGAGACTTGCTGCCTGACCGCTTTGATAATATCAATATAGCGCGTCTCTACATCGGTGCCTGATTCGTTAATATCGGTAGGAATGTGGTAGATATTTAACTCCAGGGCATCCGCTCCGGCTTCTTCAATATCTTTTGCGTGTTCAATCCAGCCGCCGTTGGTAGTGCCGTTGAGACTGGCAATAACAGGGATTTCCAATGATGTCTTGAGTTTTCCCAGTTGCTCCAGATACAGCTCCAGACAGTTTTTATAACAATCGGGCAGGGGCAGGTAGCTGTCGGCTTCAGCACTGCCTAATGCCTGTGCGTGCATTAAATTATCAAAAGTTTCATCTTCTTCAATAATTTCTTCTTCAAAGAGTGAGTACATAACCAGTGCCGAAGCACCCGCGTCTTCAAGCGCTCTGGCGCTGTCTGTATTTTTACTCAGTGGCGAGGCAGAAGGTACAATGGGGTTTTTCAGAGATAGCCCGAGATAATTTGTTGTAATATCCATTAGTTTTTTTCCTCTTTTAAGTCTTCGTCGCTTATATCTTCAACGGCAAGTTCAGAAAGTTGTTTAAGGTGCTGATAACGCTCCAGCACGGCTTTTTGTTCGGCTTCTAGCAGCTTTTTGGCATTTTCCGGATGGGTGCGCCATAAAACGCTGAAACGGTTCTCTGTTTTATAATAATCACCCAATGCGATTGACGGTTCTTTTGAATCAAGCTGCAAGGGATTTTTTCCCTGAAGTTCTAATCTTGGATCATAGCGGTAAAGACTCCAAAAGCCACTATTAACCGCCAGCTTTTGTTGCTGGTGATTATTGCTTAAATCAATGCCATGCGCGGTGCAGGGGCTATAAGCAATAATCAGGGAAGGACCATCCCATGATTCTGCCTCCCGGAAAGCCTTGAGTGTATGCACATCTTTACTGCCGTAAGCAACACTTGCCACATACACATGCCGGTATGACATGGCGATGGCACCCAGGTCTTTCTTGCCGACTGCTTTACCGCTGGCAGCAAATTTTGCGACTGCACCACGCGGAGTTGCCTTTGATTTTTGCCCGCCGGTATTCGAGTAAACCTCGGTATCAAGCACCAGAATATTAACATTTCGCCCTGATGCAAGTACATGGTCAAGACCACCAAAGCCTATATCATAAGCCCAGCCGTCACCACCGATAATCCAGACGCTTTTCCTCGCCAGGTAATCAATAACGGATAACAAGCTTTTTGCCTGTTGCGAATTAATTTTTTCAAGCTTTTCCCTGATCACCTGAATACGTTCACGCTGTTCAAAAATACCCGGTTCATGCGACTGATCCGCATCTAAAAGTGCCTGTACTTCGGTTTCCCCCAGTTTTTTACGCAAGTCATCGGGCAGGTTTGCAAGCAACTCCCTGGCATATTGTTGGTGTTTGTCTATGGCTAATCTAAAGCCTAAGCCAAATTCGGCGTTGTCTTCAAAAAGTGAATTGGACCAGGCAGGTCCGCGTCCTTCAGAATTGGTGGTATAGGGCGTTGCGGGCAGATTGCCTCCATAAATGGAAGAACAGCCTGTGGCATTGGCAATCACCATGCGATCACCAAATAACTGCGTTGCCAAACGGATATAGGGTGTTTCACCACAGCCCAGGCAGGCACTGGAAAATTCAAATAATGGCTGTGCCATCATCGCAACTTTCATTTTTCCCCATTGAATTTTATTGCGGTCATATTCAGGAATACTCAGGAAAAAATCCCAGTTTTGCCTTTCCTGTTGGCGCAGTGGTGCCTGGGGCTGCATATTTAATGCTTTATGACTGGGGTTTGATTTATCCCGCGCAGGACAAATATCCACACAGAGATTACAGCCGGTGCAATCTTCTGCCGCAACTTGATAACTCACATGCAGGTTATCAAATTCCTTGCCTTTAATGGGAACATGCTTGAAAGTTGCTGGCGCATCTTTGGCAAATTCGGCAGGGAAGACCTTGCTGCGAATAGCAGAATGCGGACAAACAAAGGGACATTTTCCGCAGAAAATGCACAGCTCTTCATCCCAAACGGGAATTTCCAGGGCAATATTGCGTTTTTCCCATGCCGCAGTGCCAAGTGGGTAAGTGCCATCATTAGGCAACTGGCTTACTCTAAGGTCATCCCCTTTTCCGGCAATGATGGTAGCTGTGACTGTTTTTACAAATTCTGGAGCGATTGAAGGAACAGGGGCTTGCAGCTCAATATCACTGCTGACGGCATCGGGGATAGTCACTTGATGCAGATTTTGCAGCGTTGCATCAATCGCCGCAAAATTCATTTGCACGACTTTTTTGCCCTTTTTACCGTAGCTTTTCTCAACGCTCTGCTTGATTTTCTGGATTGCTTCAGCGCGTGGCAAAACACCGGAAATCGCAAAGAAGCAGGTTTGCATAATGGTATTGATGCGCCGTTTCATACCGTTTTCCGAGGCGACCCGATACGCATCAATAATGAAAAACTGTATGTTTTTATCAAGAATTTTCTGCTGCATGGAACGTGGCAAAGTGTGCCATGCCTGCTCCTTGCTGGCTGCTGTGTTGAGCAGGAAAACAGCGCCGTTGGCTGCCTTGTCCAGCATTGGGTAGCGTTCTAGAAATATGGTTTGATGGCAGCCAATAAACTGCGCGTCATTATCATCAATTAAATAGCTGGATTGAATTGGTTTGTTGCTAAAGCGCAAGTGTGAAACGGTCACCGCCCCTGATTTTTTGGAATCATAAACAAAATAGCCCTGGCAGAATTGATCGGTTTCTTCGCCTATGATTTTCAAGGTGTTTTTATTGGCGCTCACGGTGCCATCGGAGCCTAAGCCATAAAATAGATACTGTTTCACGTCTTGCAGTGCATCGGTGCGCAGTTTTTTATCCCATTTGAGGCTGGTACAGCTCAGATCATCATGGATGCCGATGGTAAAATGGTTTTTCGGCTGATCCTGTTTGAGGTTGTCATACACAGCGCTGATCATGCCTGGCGTGAACTCTTTGGATGAAAGACCATAGCGTCCACCCACGACTCTCGGCATGGTGCTGAACTTGTCACCACCTGAACCCATATAGTCCGCCACTCCACTCAATACATCCTTGTATAATGGCTCACCCTCTGAACCTGGCTCCTTGCAGCGATCCAGCACGGCTATTCTGGTTGTTGTCGCAGGTAGTGCTGCAATTAGGTGGCGGCTTGAAAATGGGCGATATAAGCGCACGGCAACAACGCCTACTTTCTCACCACGAAGGAGTAAATGCTCAACCGTCTCTCTGACAGCTTCAGTGCCAGAACCCATAATAACAACAATATACTCTGCCTGCTCAGAGCCAAAATAATCAAAAAGCTTGTATTCCCGCCCTGTAAGTTTGGCAAACTGATCCATTTTAGATTGAACAATAGCAGGA
>JALVDQ010000450.1 GCA_027008885.1 Thiotrichaceae bacterium
GCTTCTTGTTTGCTAATGGCTTCTGGTTCACTAAAGTCTTTTTTGGCAGTAATTTCCGGCGCGATGACTTCTTTGTTTTTTTCTCTTGTCATGCTTGAACTGTTGTTGTAAACTGATTGATATTGCAGGTAATTTTTTAGTGTTCCCTTTTTGTATAAATAGCTTAATCCAGCTAATAGTGAGGCAAACAATAAAAAAAGCAATAATATTCCCTTTTTGCTTACCGTGTGAGTATCAGTCTGGTGATTTACAGACTTGCTACTGCTGATAGAAGCAGGGTGAACGTATTCTATTGTGTAGCGATGATTTATTGATTTCTTGCTCATTTCTTGTGTACCTCAGACTTTTCCCCCCCTTCTTCTTCTCCAACAATATTTGATTTGGGCAAAACAGTTGTCAGCCCTAATATTTTCCATAACTGCATTCCACCACGGTAGTATTTTAATTTTTTTTCAGGGTAGCCCGCCTTTATCAAGGCACGGATTGCGCGTGGTGACTGATCACACCAGGGACCGTTACAAAACAGACAAAGTTCAATGGCATCGGTGAAATCAGCTTTACCCTTATCATCTTTTTTTACACCCAATAATTCAAGGACACGGTTGATTTTGTTACTGGTAAACAAGATAAAAGGTATGTTGATTGAACCGGGAATTGTTTCTGTATTAAAAAATCTTGGCATTCTGGCATCAATCAGCAAGCCCTTATCATGTTTTACCTGTTTATGCATAAACTCCAGTAATTCAAGCTCTCCAACGGTTTCGACTCCGGGAGAAACTTTCATGGGGTGAATACAAAAAGGAGGGCAGGGACGTGAAGTTTTTGAAAAATCATCAACCAGGCGGTTTTTGGTATCCTGAATACGCTTTATTTTGATTTCTCTTCCCTGATACTCAATGCTTGTATAGGGCATTGTTTCAGTGATTTTTACCGGATAGGAATCTTTCGCAAACGCCTGTGAAAAAAAAGCTAAAAGTGAAAAAATAATAAGCACGGGTAAAACGATTTGGCATTTTTCTGGAGATAGATGCAATATTTTGGGAAAGAAATTACTCATTAATCGGTGTCGCTACTGAAGATAAATAACAGGGTAATAATTTTACATTCTAGTCGATAACGGCAATAGAATGTAAAAAAACGCCCCATAAAGTTACCTGAATGCACCTGTTTTGCAAGTAATTACAATAAATTGTATGATTATTGATCACTGCCACACAGAATAAAGCATCTTGATACTCAAGCTAAGCAGCAAGAAGGCAAATATTTTTTTGAGAGTGGCAACGGGCAGTTTATGTGCCAGTTGTGCGCCCACAGGTGCGGTAAAAAAGCTCACAAGTGAAATCAGAAAAACTGCGGGAAGATAAACAAATCCAATCGTATTCGCAAGCTGATAGTGGCTACCCCAGCCGTTAATAATGTAACCAAGCGTACCCGCAAGTGCAATAGGCAGACCGATGGCTGCCGAAGTGCCAATCGCTTTTTTTAGCTGGATATTTTGCCATGCCAGAAAGGGCACGGTGAGTGAGCCGCCACCAATGGAAACCAGCGCAGAGATTGCACCAATAAAATTGCCGGCAAGAAACAGACCCAGAGTACCCACGCGGGAACGCCCCGGTGCAGGTTTTTTGTTTAAAAACATCTGGGTGGAAACAATTGCCATAAATACCGAGAAGAATAGCGCAAGGTAGCGGGAATTCATATACGCTGCCAGAAAGGTAGCGAGAAAAGTGCCCAGAAGAATCCCTGGCGTAATTCGTTTGACAATATCCCAGATCACTCCTGCTCTTGCATGATGGGCGCGCAGGCTGGCAAATGAGGTTATTACGATAGATGCCATGGAAGTGCCAAGAGCCAGATGCACCACCTTGTCAACCGGAATGTGCATCGCCAGAAAAATGGCAGTGAGTACCGGAACCATAATGCCACCGCCACCCACACCCAGTAGTCCCGCCATCAGACCGACGACTGCGCCAAGCAGCAAAAAAATAATAATCCAGTGAATATCAGGCATATAAAAAGACAGTGAAAAAATAGTGAAAAAGGGGGGGGATGGGTAGATTGAGATGTAAATACCCATCCCCCCTGTTTTTGATATATTTTACGGATTCCAGATTCCTACAGCTCCAGGAATAAACTTGCCGGGTCTTCCAGCAATTCTTTTATCTTGACCAGAAAACTCACGGCTGATTGCCCGTCAATGAGTCGGTGATCATAGGATAGTGCCAGATACATCATCGGGCGAATCACTACTTCTCCATCAATTGCGACAGGTCGTTCCTGTATTTTGTGCATTCCCAGAATGGCGCTTTGTGGCGGGTTGATAATGGGTGTGGATAGCATCGAGCCAAAGATTCCGCCATTGCTGATAGAAAACGTGCCGCCGGTGAGTTCTTCCAGTTCCAGATGTCCACTGCGGGCGCGACTGGCGTAGTCTGCGATGGCTTTTTCGATGTCGGCATTGCCCATGCTGTCGGTGTTTCTCAGAATAGGCACGACAAGCCCGCGCTCGGATGAAACGGCGACGCCAATATCATAGTAACCCTGATAAATAATATCGCCATTATCAATGCGTGCATTGACTTCAGGATAACGCTTTAATGCCTCGGTTGCCGCCTTCACAAAGAAAGACATGAAGCCCAGCTTTATGCCGTGTGATTTTTGAAAACGCTCCTGGTATTTACGTCGCAAACGTGATACTTCACTCAGGTCAACCTCATTGAAAGTAGTCAAAATAGCCGCAGTTTGTTGCGCTTCGAGAAGACGTTCGGCAATACGCGCGCGCAAGCGGGTCATGGGAACCCTGCGTTCCGGACGACCTTCGGTTTCGCTGGCTTGTTCTGTTTTTGGCGGGTTAGTTTGTGGCTTGGTTTGTGCAGCGGGCTGTGGTGTTTGTGTCACAGATGCAGAAGCTGTTGCTGGCGTGCGTGCGCGCAGGTGATTTGCAACATCATCTTGTAAAATACGCCCGTGTTTGCCGCTGCCCTGAATCTCTGCTGCTGCAATTTCATTTTCTGCCAGTGTTTTTCTGACTGAAGGGCTGGCACTCACAGGAACACCCGCATCTTCCTGGCTGTCTCCGGATGGCGCAGTAGTGGCTGTTTGATTGCCTGCAGTTTCATCAATAATGCCTATGACATCACCCGCAAGAACGACATCGCCCTGCTGTGCCCTGATTTCTACCAGTACACCTGAAGCGGGCGCTGGTACATCCAGTACGACCTTGTCTGTTTCAAGTTCTAAAAGGTTATCTTCTGCGTTAACTGCATCACCTTCATTAACAACCCAGGCGGCAATACTGGCATCACTCACAGATTCAGGTAGCTGTGGTACACGTACTTCAATTGTCATTTAATTATCTCGTCAATGGTGGTTTATTTGTGCTTTATGTTATTACTTTGCGTTATTACTTGCGCTATTAATAGTGTCATTAAAGTTTAGTTTAAGAGCCTTGCGCACCAGTTCTGCCTGCTGTTGCAGGTGTATCTTGTGTGATCCAACTGCGGGGGCTGCGGCACTGGGGCGGCTAATACAAGTTACTTTATAGCGGTCTTCATAGTATCTGAAACGATGCTTGATACTATCCCAGGCTCCCTGGTTACGGGGTTCTTCCTGACACCATATCAGTTCTTCCAGGTTAGGATAAGTACTGAGAATTTTCCTCAGTAATTTTTCAGGAAACGGATAGAGTTGCTCAATACGAACCAGTGCGGTATCGGTGATATTTTCTGCATTGGACTTCTCCAGCAAATCGTAATAAACCTTGCCGCTACACATCACAATCTGTCTGATCTGCTGTTTGACTTCCTTGAAGCGTGCATCATCAATAATGGTATGAAAATTGCCTTCTGTGAGTTCCTTTATGGAGCTAACCGCAGCGGGATGACGCAGCAGGCTTTTGGGTGTCATAACAATCAGTGGACGACGATAGGGGCGAACCATCTGACGCCGTATCATGTGATAGGTTTGTGCTGGCGTACTGGGTACGCAAACCTGCATGTTTTGTTCTGCGCAAAGCTGCATAAAGCGTTCCAGACGTGCTGAGGAGTGCTCTGCGCCCATGCCCTCATAGCCATGCGGCAAGAATAGCGTTAAACCGCAGAGACGCCCCCATTTCTGTTCGCCTGAACTGATAAACTGGTCAATGACTACCTGTGCGCCATTGGCAAAATCACCAAATTGCGCCTCCCAGATTACCAGTGTGTCGGGTGAAGAGGTTGCATAGCCATATTCAAATGCCAAAACCGCCTCTTCCGAGAGAACCGAATCAATGACATTAAATTTGCCCTGCTTTTTACTCACATGACGCAATGGTATCCATGCCTGTCGTTTGATCTGGTTATGTAACACGGCATGGCGGTGCGAGAAGGTACCACGCCCTGAATCCTGACCACTTAAACGCACGTTATAACCTTCCGAGAGCAGGGTCGCATAGGCAAGGGTCTCTGCAAATCCCCAGTCCACCGGACGTTTGCCTTTTGCCATTTCATTGCGTTGTTGAATTATTTTTTCGACACGTTTATGCAAAACCATGTGAGCGGGTATATTATGAAAGCGTTTCACCAGCTTTTTCAGGAGCTTATAGTTAAATCCTGTGTTCGCTGCTGTCGTCCATTCGCGTCCCTTGTAGGCATCCCAGTTGACTTTAAAATGCTCCGGGATGCTGCTGTAATCCAGTGTTTTAATCACTGGTTGCCCCGTTTTGAGTCTCTCCTTATAAGCAGCGACCCGTTGCGACGGAACATTTTTTGAAACCACGCCTTCGCGTATCAGTTTTTCGGCATAAAGCTCACGGGTTGTTTTTTTATTGCGAATGACGGTATACATAACAGGTTGCGTCATTGCGGGTTCGTCTGCCTCATTGTGTCCATGACGTCGGTAGCATACCAGATCAATGACAATATCTTTTTTAAACTGCAGGCGATAATCGAGTGCAACCTGTGCAACGAAGGCAACTGCCTCAGGGTCATCTCCATTCACATGCAGAATCGGTGCATTAATCATTTTGGCAACATCGGTCGGATAATAGGTGCTGCGGCTATCTATTTGTGTGCTTGTGGTAAAGCCGATCTGGTTGTTGATGACAATATGCACAGTTCCGTGAATACGATAGCCCCGTGTTTGTGCCATGTTAAATGTTTCCATGACGACACCCTGTCCGGCAAATGCTGCATCACCATGAATTACGACATTTACGACCTGACCTCCCTGGTCTTCGCGCCTGTCCTGACGCGCACGCACTGAACCGCTGGATACAGGTCCAACAATTTCAAGATGTGAGGGATTAAATGCCAGCGACAAGTGCATCGGGTCCTGGCTTGTCTGGATGCTACAGGCAAAGCCCTTGTGGTATTTCACATCACCTGCGGCGTTGGCGGGTATGTGTTCGTCTATATTGGTGCCTTCAAATTCCTTAAAGAGCTTGTCGGGAGATTTTCCCATGATATTGATCAAAACATTGAGCCGCCCGCGGTGAGCCATTGCCAGCGCAATTTCTCGTGTTTTCTGGCTGCCGGAGTGATGGATTATTTCCTGCAAGAGTGGAATCAGCGACTCTCCACCTTCCAGAGAAAAGCGTTTTTGACCTACATAGCGTGTATGCAGATAGCGTTCAAGTGTTTCCGCAGCGGTTAGATAATCGAGTAGCTGTTTTTTCTTTTCTGCATTAAATTCCGGTCTTGCCTGACAGGGCTCAAGGCGACTTTGCAACCAGCGCTTTTCCACCGTGTCCATAATATGCATATATTCAATACCGATGCTTTCGGTATAGGTATTGCGCAGGGCACGGTAAATATTACCCAGTGTGGGTGTTTCCTTCATCTGGAAACTGCCTGGATCGAAAAGCTTGTTTTTGTCAACCTTGTCCAGCCCGTAATTTTGCAGGCTAAGTTCCGGCAGGTTGGGGATGATCTCTTCTTCCCTGAGCGGGTTAGTGTCTGCGACTAAATGTCCAAGCGAGCGGTGAGCGTTGATAAGCTGTAAAACATGCACCTGTTGCCGTTCTGTTTCCAGTGCTTGTGAGTGATTGCATTTGTCCCGCTGTTTGCGGCGATGCAGTTTTTGGGTGCGAAACTGGTCTCTGAGAACGCTATGGGTTGAGCCATTTCGGAAGTCTGCCGGAACTGGCATATCCTTAAAATAACGCTGCCAGCTGTCGCTTACAGAAGCAGGGTCTTTGAGATAAGATTCGAAGAGTAATTCAAGATAGGCGGCGTTTTCGCCTTCGAGTAAAGTGTCCTGTTGGTTTTTCATATTATTATTTTCAATTTGTTGTGTCATTTTTTAGTCCATTGATGGAGCAACATGCCCTTTAAAAAGACTTTTAGTTGGCTAAATCAATAGTGTCAAGTTTGCTGCAAAATTTGTTTATTAAATAATTCAATGTATATATTTGAAGTTGTTGCATGAGGTCTGGCTATGGCTTGTTTATCCTCCTGAATTAATCCGGTATTTTTTAAATATTCTGTTAAAACAAGGCTGTAACTGCTCAAACTTTTTTAAAAAGAAAGCTGAGAGTAAACAAAAACGAAATAAAACTACCCAATAAACTTAACAGCAGAGCACCTGTTTTTCTTAATACGCGAATGCTTCCCAGTGCTGATTTGCCGAGCAGTTTAAACAGACCTTTTGTTTTTGTGCCGTATTTTAAGCTGACTTTTTCAAGTCGGCGCAAATCATCTGTTGTCTCTACATATTTAAGCAAGTGAACGGTGTCAGCCACAGAGCTTGCCTTACGAATTGTATTGACATGATTTGCAACCTCCTGAAGTGGTTTTAAGGCTTCAGGATGATATGCCTGTTTTGCGGCACGGCGCAGATTTTTTAAGCCCTTTCCACTTTTTGCAATGCGTGTAAATAATCGCCAGTCAAAAATATTACGTCCCAGTTTGAGCAGATATTTCTGAAATCTCAAGGTGATTCTCTGTGTTTTCGCGGCGAGCTTGAGCATTGAAGTTCCCGCTTTGGCTGGTGCTGTTGAACCCAAAGAGCCAACCGTCATGGCGGTCAAACCGATGCCAACACCAGAGAGTGCGAC
>JALVDQ010000451.1 GCA_027008885.1 Thiotrichaceae bacterium
GGAAAACTGTCTTTCGCTGAATGCAGTTATCTGTCGTGCATGTGGCGATCATTGTGATGAACAGGCGATCCAGTTTAAATTAAAACTTGGCGGAATTTCAGAACCTCAGGTTGACCATGAGGAATGTACCGGTTGCGGTGCCTGTGTTTCTGTCTGCCCTGTTCGCGCAGTAAAAATAAGCTGAATCGACCAAGATCATGCAAATTGGCATGAAGTTAGTATCGGAATAAGCTGTTTTTCTTCAAGTAGCCATAATTAAAACGACTATTTGATTCAAATCAAGCGAAAAAAATTTTCTGCTTGATTCATGTCAAGGTGAGTAATTGTTCCTCTATTTACCATGTCAAATATAAGTAGATTAATATATAGATGAATATTAATAATGACACCAATAAATTTATTTGTTTAGTATTTAACTAGGGTCTGTCCGAGGAACAATATGCACGACGAAATAACGGAAAAAGGTAAAACTTAATGAGCATATACAGTGTAGTTATTCATACTAAACCAGAAAATCTGGCTTCTGTTTCAACAGAGCTTGAAAAAATCAAGGGTGTGGAAATCCATCACTCGAGCGACAAGGGAAAACTGGTTGTGACGCTTGATCATCCTGATCGGGGCTATTGCAGTGAGACCTTAATGGGGTTTCATAATATCCCGGGAGTGCTTAATTCATCACTTATTTTTGAATATTTTGAAGAAGAAGGCGATGACAATGCACCATTGCCTGAAGGTTTAAAATTAAGCGAAGAATCTTGTGAGATTGAAGGTGCTTGCCAGACCTGATTTAACCATTTTGGATTACAAACCACATGGAGTGCAAGCAAAAAACTTATCAGAATTAGATTAACAGAGAGGAAATGAAGATATGAAACAAACACGTCGAGAGTTTATGAAAAGTCAGGCAGTTACGGCCGCCGCACTGGCTGCAGGAATTACAGTGCCGGCAATTTCCTCTGCTGAAGATAAGGATAGTGGGGTACGTTGGGATAAGGCAGCTTGCCGCTTTTGTGGTACAGGCTGTTCTGTATTATTAGGTGTAAAGGATGGCAAAGTGGTTGCGACACAAGGCGACCCTGAAGCACCTGTCAACAAGGGTTTAAACTGTATCAAAGGTTACTTCCTCACCAAAATCATGTACGGCAAAGACCGTTTGACAAAACCTTTGCTGCGCATGAAAGACGGAAAATACGATAAAGACGGCGAGTTCACCGAAGTTTCATGGGATACCGCTTTTAAAACCATGGCTGAAAAGTGGATTGCAGCGCGTAAAGCCAAAGGTCCCAAAGGCGTGGGCATGTTTGGCTCAGGTCAATGGACAGTATGGGAAGGCTATGCCGCATCCAAACTGATGAAAGCTGGTTTCCGCTCTAACAGTTTGGAACCCAATGCGCGTCACTGTATGGCATCTGCGGTTGGCGCATTTATGCGTGCCTTCGGTATCGACGAGCCAATGGGCTGTTATGATGACATGGAACACGCCGATGCCTTTGTGCTATGGGGTTCCAATATGGCAGAAATGCACCCTATTCTGTGGTCTCGTATTACCGACACCCGTCTGACCAAGCCGGGCTGTGAGGTGCATGTACTATCAACCTTCAAGCATCGCTCTTTTGAGCTGGCGGATAACCCGATTATCTTCCATCCCCAGTCTGACCTGGCAATTGGTAACTATATCGCCAATTACATTATCCAGAACAAGGCGTATAACAAAGAGTTTATTGATGCTCACTGTAATTTCAAGAAAACACCAACCGATATTGGCTATGGTTTACGTCCTGAACATCCCTTGCAAAAGAAAGCCAAGAACCCAAACAAAGGCAAGCTTAGTTCTATAACCTTTGAAGAATATGCCAAATCTGTCGAGCCTTATACACTGGAAAAAGCCGCAGAGATTTCAGGCGTACCCAAGAAAAACCTGGAGCGTCTGGCAAAGCTGTATGCCGATCCCAAGAAGAAAATTTCATCCTACTGGACAATGGGCTTCAACCAGCATACTCGCGGTGTCTGGATGAATGGTCTGGTTTATAATATCCACCTTTTGATGGGTAAAATCTCCGAGCCAGGCAATGGTCCATTCTCGTTAACAGGTCAGCCTTCTGCCTGTGGTACAGCGCGTGAGGTAGGAACCTTTACACATCGCTTACCGGCTGATTATGTTACCAAGAAAGATTCGCACTGCAAATTTGCCGAAAAAATCTGGAAGTTGCCTGCGGGTACTATTCCAAGAGCTAACGGCAAAATGGACAAGAAAGACCAGCCTGATATTTCCGGTAAGCCTATGGGCAAAACATTGATCCATGCGGTTGCCATGCATCGTGCCTTGCATGACGGCGTGATGAACTGCTTCTGGGTACAGTGTAATAATAACTTGCAGGCTGCCGCCAACTTTAATGAAGAGTCATGGCCAGGCTGGCGTGCCAAAGATAACTTTATTACGGTAACAGACCCTTATCCTACTGTATCAGCTATGGGTGCTGACCTGATCCTGCCAACCGCTATGTGGGCTGAAAAAGAGGGTGCTTATGGTAACTCCGAGCGCCGTACCCAGTTCTGGAGACAGCAGGTAAAAGCACCTGGAGAGGCAAAATCTGACCTTTGGCAAATAATGGAGTTTTCCAAATATATCAAGGTAAGCGATGTCTGGCCGGAAGAGCTGATCAACCAAAAGCCTGAATATAAGGATAAAACCCTGTATGACGTACTTTACAAGAATGGTCAGGTTGACAAGTTTGAAAAGGTACAGGTCACTGATGAAGCAGGCAACAAGTATGACAATGACGAGTCCGAGCACTTTGGTTTTTATGTGCAAAAAGGCTTGTTTGAAGAGTACCGTCGCTTCCAGCTAGAAGGTAAAAAGAAAGGGCATGAAATGGCTCCTTTTGAAGAATATCACAAAGCACGTGGTATCCGCTGGCCTGTTATTAATGGCAAGGAAACACTCTGGCGTTACCGTGAAGGCTATGATCCACATGTTGCCGAGCTTAATCCTGATGTCAAAAAAGGTGATGTTTATTTCTACGGTAAAAAGGATGGTAAGGCAAATATCATTACCGCACCTTACGAGCCTGCGGCCGAGCCACCTGATGATGAGTACAACTTGTGGTTATGTACCGGACGTGTACTTGAGCACTGGCATTCAGGCTCAATGACTCGTCGTGTACCTGAGCTTTATCGTGCGGTTCCTGATGCACTTTGTTACATGAACAAAAAGGATGCGAAGAAGCGCAGGTTGCGTAACGGCTCCAAGATCAAGGTTACAAGTCGTCGTGGCAGTATCATAACTACTGTTGAAACACGCGGACGCAACCAGCCTCCAGAAGGTTTGGTATTTGTCCCCTGGTTTGACGCATCACGCTTGATTAATAAGGTAACACTTGACCAGACTGATCCTCTTTCCAAAGAGACAGACTACAAGAAGTGTGCTGTCAAGATAGAGAAAGCCTAACTTCCAGGAGCCTGTCCGAGAACTGGGATTGAAACGAAAATTTCAGAATTGTTATAAGGTGGGTTTATCAAAAGAGGCGAATAGTTGCTCTATTTGACGAAAATTGAGGGAAAATCTAGCCAAATTCAGCTTTTCCGCAGTAGACTCACTATTTTCAGACAGGCTCCCAGAACAAAGTGTGGTCTGGCATAGCCAGATCACACTTCTCAAAAAACCAAGGATAATAATGTCTAATTCTCAATCCAAAAAATCTCAAAAGAAAAACAAGGTGTCGCGGCGTCGCTTTCTGAGTGATATGGCGGGTACTGCTTGTGGCGTGGGGCTTTTTGGTTTGGGTATTGGTTTATATTCAAAATCAGCCAATGCAATTAAACCACAGGCAATACGCCCACCCGGCGCCTTACCTGAGGAAGATTTTCTGGCAGCCTGCACACGTTGCGGTATCTGTGTGCGTGATTGCCCTTACGATATATTAAAACTCGCCAAAATTGGCGATAATGTACCAACAGGAACGCCCTATTTTACAGCCCGAACCGGTCCCTGTGAAATGTGTGATGACATCCCCTGTATTCCAAATTGCCCAACTGGTGCTCTGGATCACAGCCTGGTTGATATTAACAAGGCAAGGATGGGGCTGGCAGTTGTGGTTGATCAGGAAACCTGCATAGCCTTTCTGGGGCTACGCTGTGAAGTTTGTTTTAATGTCTGTCCTGTACGGGGTAAGGCAATTACACTGGACTACCAGCATAATGCACGCTCAGGCAAACATGCCAAATTTATTCCGGTGGTACATTCAAGCGACTGCACCGGCTGCGGACTTTGTGAAAAAGCCTGTATTTTGGAAGATGCACCCGCCATCAAGGTATTTCCTCAACGTCTGGCTAAAGGTGATTTGGGTCATCATTATCGCGTCGGCTGGGAACAGGAGAAAAAATATGGTGGTAGCCTGATTAAAACCAGAGACAAGCACCAATATAATTTGCCGGAAGGTGTTCGTTATGACTACGAAGGCGTGGGCTTAATTACAGATGAAAAGGGAAATCCGATAGTTGACCCTTCACTGATTAAACCCAAAAAAGCAGAACCGGAAAAAAACACAGATAAACCTGCAACAAACAATCCACTCGATATTCTGAATCAGGGTATCAAGGAAGCAGAATAATGACAGGTAAAGCAAATGAAATCATCGGCAAGGAAGCGATTGAGAAAAAAGGCTGGTGGCAGGCCTATAAATGGCTGATTTTAAGGAGAATAAGCCAGTTTGCTATTTTAGCCCTGTTTATGCTGATACCGATTTGCAAATGGATGAACCCGGATGCCGATTGCGCCCTGGGGTGGATCATAAAAGGCAATCTGGCTTCCAGCAAAGTTTTTAATGCGATTCCGCTCACTGATCCGCTGTTGCTATTACAAATGCTGGCAGCGGGATTTAGCAAGGTTGCCATTGATGCCATTATCGGCGCCGTCATTGTTTTTATTTTTTATTTACTGGTTGGCGGGCGTGTATTTTGTTCATGGGTTTGCCCGGTAAATATCGTCACCGATGCCGCATTTTGGCTGCGAAGCAAATTAAAACTCACGGGTGGCGCACGTTTTTCAAGGAGCATACGTTATTGGGTTTTGGGCATGGTGCTAGTGCTTTCTGCAATAACCGGTTCACTTGCGTATGAGTTAATAAACCCTGTCTCCATGCTGCACCGTGGTTTGTTCTTTGGCATGAGCATGGGCTGGTTTGTGATTGCTGCTGTATTCGTATTTGATTTATTCGTCGCCAAGCGGGGCTGGTGTACGCATATTTGTCCTATGGGCGCTTTTTATGGACTGGTCGGAAAATTTAGCCCTTTAAAAGTTAGAGCCGATGCCAGAAGCGCCTGCGATGACTGTGCCGAGTGCTATGTTGTCTGCCCTGAACCACAAATTTTAAAACCGGTATTAAAAGGCGAGAAAAAAGGCATCTTGCCCGTGATACAGGCGGGAGAATGCACAAACTGCGGTCGTTGTATCGACGTCTGTGCGGAAGAAGTATTCCATTTTGGATTGCGATACAAGAATGACCTGCCAAAAGTAAAAACAACTGTTGGCGGTAAACATGAAGTTATTAGTTAATTTAATATTATTAGTTAAAGTCTGATGGAGGCTGTTATGAAAAAAGCATTATTGGTAACATTTGTTGGGGCGTTTATGCTGTTGCAGGCTCCGCTGGCATCAAGTGGAGAAAAAGTTGCTTCATTAAGGGGTAATAATGATTTGGACAAGCTGGCAAAACCCGTAACCAAAAAAAAGCAACTAAAGACAGCGGACGGCATCGAAAGAAACTGGGAGCTTCAGCCACCGAGTATTCCACATGATGTTTCAAAAGATAGAATTACGCTAAAAGGCAATACCTGCTTAAAGTGCCACAGTGTCGCAAACCATGAAAAGGAAAAGGCACCAGCGGTTTCAAAAACACACTTTATCACCAGAGATAAAAAGGTACTCGACAAATTATCACCACGCCGCTATTTCTGTCGTCAGTGTCATGCACCACAAGCGGATGTCAAACCATTAGTTGAAAACACCTTTGAGCCAAACGACATTAAATTAGAGAATCTTGTACTGGAAAGTGCAACTAAAAGTAAATAAACTAATACCCTTCATTTGAAGGGTAATTGCTTTACTTAACACTAGGAGAATATATACATGGCGCAGATGACAAGCCGAAAACACATGGCAGGTTTTTTTATTAAAGGGACGTTAATTACAGGTTTTATCTTGGGAATCTTGTTTTGGGGTGGTTTTAACTGGACTTTGGCTCTTACTAACACAGAGAAATTTTGTATTTCCTGTCATGAGATGGAAGAAAATGTCTATCAGGAACTTCAGGAAACGATACACTGGAGTAACCGCACGGGTGTACGTGCAACCTGCCCTGATTGCCATGTACCCAAAGAATGGATACATAAAATCGTGCGCAAAATCCAGGCATCAAATGAAGTTTATCACAAACTGATGGGCACTATTGATACCCCGGAAAAGTTTGAAAAACACCGTCTGGAGCTGGCTTTACATGAATGGAAGCGCATGAAAAAAGCAGATTCAAGAGAATGTCGTAACTGCCATAATTTCGGCTCTATGGATCTGGAAAAGCAGGATGAACGCAGCGCAGAGCGCCATGAACCACATTATTTTGAAGTCCAGGATGGCAAAGAACCCAGCAAGACCTGTATAGACTGTCACAAGGGTATTGCCCATCATCTTCCTGAAGGCTGGGAAGAAGCAGCTAAAAAAGCAGGGCTTCAAGATTAGTCTGTAAAAAAATGTAAGAAACCTGCCTGAAAATAGTGTCATATTTCCAGACAGGTTCTAAAAAAGGGGAGGATAGTTGATATACATCCTCCCCTTTTTTTATTTCTTGTTCGCACTTCCATGTGGGAATACCGCATTGACGCAACTAAACCCTACATTCCGCACCATTTAAGTAATTGATATTAAACAAATTAAAAAAAAGAAGAAAGGTTATAATAAAGAATTTTGCTCTTTTTCGGAATTTGTAACTATATGAAATATATGCCTTTCTAGAAAAAACTCTAA
>JALVDQ010000452.1 GCA_027008885.1 Thiotrichaceae bacterium
TCTGCATCAGCGAGCGGCATTTGCCGGGCATCACTGCGTTTAAACCAGCCCAGTGTAGATGTTAGAAAATTGCTCATTTTAGCTTACTGGAACCTGCCTGATGAGTTCCTGAATGACATGATCCGGAGTGATGCCATCGGCCTCGGCCTCATACGAAATCAGGATGCGATGACGCAACACATCATGCGCCACTGCCTGCACGTCTTCAGGTGAAACATAGTCACGACCGTTCAGCCAGGCATGAGCACGCGAGCAGCGATCCAGAGAAATGGTTGCGCGCGGACTGCCGCCGTAGTTAATCCAGCGCGCCAGTTTTTCGTCATACGCAGCGGGCTTGCGACTTGCCAGCACCAGTTGCACCAGATATTCCTGCACCGCGTCTGCCATGTGCATATCCAGCACTTCCTGCTGCGCTTCATTGACCTGCGCAAGGCTCAGTTCAAAGGGTGGCACATAAGTATCTTCATAGGCATAGCGAGCTTGCTGGCGTGCCAGTTCAAGAATTTTGTTCTCCGCCTGGACATCGGGATAATCAATAAAAATGTGCATTAGAAAGCGGTCTAGCTGCGCTTCCGGCAAGGGGTAAGTGCCTTCCTGCTCTATCGGATTTTGCGTTGCCATAACCAGAAACGGGCGCGGCAGGGCATAGGTTGTGCTGCCTACCGTAATTTGATGTTCTCCCATGGCTTCCAGCAGCGCAGATTGCACCTTGGCTGGCGCACGGTTGATCTCGTCTGCAAGTATCAGGTTATGAAAGAGCGGACCCTTCTGGAATACAAAATCACCCGTTTCAGGGCGATACACATCACTGCCAGTAAGATCGCCCGGCAGCAGATCGGGGGTGAACTGCAAGCGGTGAAAATCACCTTCGAGAACGCTGGAAAGCTCCTTGATGGCGGTTGTTTTAGCGAGCCCTGGAGCACCTTCTACCAATAAATGACCATCCGCAAGCAGCGCTATCAACAAACGATCAACTAATAAATTTTGACCAATAATGCGGGTCTGCAAATATTTTCGGGTCTGCACAAAGGCGCGATGACTGCTGCCTTTTCCGCTTGTTTTTTGTTCATGGCTTTGCTCGGGGCTTTGTTCACGCTCAACATGCTCAAGGCTGATACTTTCATCTGCACTCATTTTTTCTTCCTGTCTTTTGACTTGATTGCTTCAATTATCTTGTTTTCTATTTTGTTACTTCTATATTTTTTATGCGCATTAGAGCATAAAAGAGTATTGATTAATTTAATATGGCTAAAATATGGTAGCCAGTGTCATAATTCAATCTTGAAACAATTAAGTTTTCTTAATGTTAAACAGGCTCTCAGAAAGAACTGCTACGCAAAAAATATATAAAAAAAGGGGGGGATGGGTGTGTCAGAGGACAGAAGACAGAGGACAGCACCGTAAGGTTATTCTCTTGCTCCCTGTACAGGGTTATAACATAATTATTTTACTCTGAGACCTTAAATATTTCACAGATGCCTGTATTAACCGGGAACTACAGAATGGATAATTCGGCAGGCTAAACAATGACTAAACGAAACTGATCTTCACAATGCCAAAGCAATTAATTAACAATAAAATACCGTTCTGGTTTTTAATGGCAATATTTTTTCTCTCTGTCTGCCAGGCAAAGACTCTGGAAAATAATCCAGAGGAAGTTATTCAAGGTGTTCAGGACTTCAAGTCAGGCAAATACCAAAGTGCCTATGATTTACTGATACCTTATGCCAACAAAGGCAATCCCAGAGCACAGTTTACGATTGGTTTGTTGTATGACATGGGTAACATCAAGCTCATGGATAAAAGCCGTGCGGTAGAATGGTATCGAAAGGCAGCCGAGCAAGGCTTAGCTGATGCACAATACGATATGGGTGTCATGTTTTCTAAAGGCGAAGGTATCTATAAAGACCTGAAAGAAGCCATTTACTGGTATCAAAAAGCAGCAGATCAGGGGCATGGTCCTGCTCTTTTCAACCTTGCTGTAAGTTACGAACGTGGCTATGGTGTAAACATCAATATCAAAAAGGCAATTCATTATTATGAACAAGCAATAAATCAGGACATGGCAAAAGCAGCGTATAACCTTGCTCACATTTACTATCTTGGAAAAGAGATTGAAAAAAGTTTGCCAATCGCATTTAAACTTTACCAAAAAGCAGCAGAACAAAATCATGCAGGCGCACAATATTATCTGGGGTGGATGTATGAACAAGGAGAAGCAACACCCATTAATATTAAAAAAGCTTTATATTGGTACAGAGAAGCCGCTATTAATGGGCATCCCAAAGGGATCTGGAATTATGCTTTACTGCTAGAAAAAATGGGGAAAAAAGACGAAGCTAACGAATGGAAACTTCGTCTGAAAAAGAAAAAACAGAAATAGCCGACGCATTCGCCGACTACCCAAAGATGAGGCGATTCAGCAGATTTATTGTATACCGCTAAATACAGCCCATTTCTTCTTCTGCTTCTTCCTCGGGTTCTGGTTTTTTGGGTTGACCAACAGGCTCTGGTGTTGCAGACCTGCTTGTTGATTCGTTTGCCTTTTTGCTGTCTGCGCTATTGTTTTTAGTATTTTCAACAACGGAGGTATAAGCTGCAAGCTCCACTTTCTTGAAAGCTGCGATAGCCTGTTTATTTTTAGGGTCAGTTTCCAGTGCTTTTATCACGAATTTCTCGGCTTGTTTGTGATTACCCTTTGCTATTTCTTTCTCGCTCAGCAAAATATATTTTGTTACGGTTTTAGCCTTCGCCTGGGAAAGCGCTTCAGCATTGGTATTGGCGTAAACGGCTAAAGCCAGCCCGCCCGCAAGTATTAGTACACCACCCAAAATGGCTGTTTTATCTGAAGTCATGCTGTTTTACCTGTTTTTGATAGTTTATGAAGCAGCATCATAAAAAGAATAATGCCTGTTTCCAGAATTACGGTGAGTATATATGAGGTATATTCATTACCACCAAAAAGATCCTGTAGTTTTAAGACACCCATATTGGATGAGTTGGCAAAGTGACTAATCGAGGGATAGATGACAAAGTAAACAAACATCCCTACCACAACACCTAGCAGAAAAACCAGTGCATCGGTTTTCCCCGTGCCAACGCCCGCAACAGCTGTTCCAGGACAATAACCTGCCATGACCATACCCGCACCAAACATTAAGCCACCAACAACATACGGCCAAATATAGGTGGCTGGTGTAAATAACTGGCTAATATCAATCCAGCCAAACCAGGAAAAAATAACAAACCAGGTAGCTGCCGTGATCACCGTTGTTCCCATAATCTTGGGCACTGCCATATTTGTGAAATAAAATGTGCCTGCAATGTGTTTGGAGCGGGTAAAGCCTGTTCTTTCCAAAGCAAAGCCGAATGTAATTCCCATAATTAAAGCAAAAAAGAAGTTTGCTTCACTGCTTAAAAAGCCATTTTTATACAACGGTAAAATAAGGTCATTCATGCGTAGCCTCCTCTACTGTTGCTTCATGCCTGGGCTGATTTTGCTCAACCCATTGTTTTTTGAAGAGGGGTGACAACAACAGCGCTCCAGCAAAGGTCGCAAACATAAAAATCCATGCGCCTACCGAAAATGTTGCCATGCCATCCAGCCCCTGCCCACTGGTACAACCCCGTGCAAGGCGAGAGGCAACGGCAACCACCATGCCACCGGTAAATGCCCAGAAGTAGCGACCAGTCAGTGAATATGATGCCGCTTTATCAGGACTGAAAACAAAACGCCCTGCCAATACAGCGCTAATAAAACCACCAATTAAAATCCCGAATGTTTCAATAACAGTCCAGTTTGTTAAAGCACTGTCACTGTGCTTAAAATAATTGGCGATATAAGCATTACTTAACCAGCTTTTATCCTGATCAACTAAAAATTGTGCTGTAGCCCGGGCAAAAGTACCACTTGCACCAAAACCCTGAGCCGCAATTGCAAAAGTCAAAAAGAGTAATGTACCTAAAACAATACCGCCAACATAGGGATTCCAGTATTTTTTACATTTTACAATTTCATTTTCTTCATCATTCATTTTATTTATCCCAAACAGAAACGGGGCTGAATAATCCAGCCCCGTATTTGATCTTATTAAAAGATATTATTTAAAAGGTTTTTCGTACTGGAATACATTTTTATTGAATTTGTAATTCCAGGGCATACCATCATTCTTCCAGCCGTTCACTGTACGCTTCTTGGTTTCCTTGTCTTTATCACCTTCTGTTCCAGTGATGACCGTATATACGTTTTTATATCCTGCTTTATCCAGTATTTTAGCGCCACTCGCACTTCTATCACCCGAACGGCAAATTAGAATAATCTTGTCATCTTTACTCAAACCTTTTTCTTTAAGTGCAGATTCTATTTGCTCAACAAACTTTTTATTTTTTGCACTGGCAAATTTCTTTCCTTTTTTATTGAGACGGGAGTAATCAACGTAGGCTAAAGGGACATTTTTATCTATGCCTTTGGCATGTCCCACAAAATAAAGTTCTTCAGGTGTTCTAACATCAACAAAAAGAATTTTTGCGGCATCTGCCGTGATCATGTCATTGGCTTCTTTTGGTGACAAATATAAACCCTGAGGGGTTTGCTTTTTCTTTTTAGACGGCATATCCGCAGCATTTAACGCTGTTGCGCTTACCACCAATAAACCAAAAATTATCATGCTTGAGATTATTTTTTTTAACATATTAGTCTCCTTAAATTAGACTTTAACAGATAAACTTACGAGGTGCATATCATTCGACCTAACGAACAAGACATTCCTGGTAGAAGTAAAGTCATAATGGTAGCAAACTCAATATTGATTTATGTTGTGATTTATCAAAATATTAATAACTTATAATATTCTTATGTTTTTAATAAATTCTGAAAAATATGTAAAAATCAGGGGGGATGGGTGAGTCAGAGGACAGAAGACAGCACCGTAGCCCGTATGCAGCCTGCGGAATACGGGGGACAGTCTGCATTGAGTATGCGAAACGCGGGATTGCACGGTATATAAGCAGCGCGGTATTTACCTCTAAGCTTTTCCAGATTCTTTGTTTATATCGTTATTCCCATTACTGTCGTTATTATCCGTTGTATCAGAGTGCTCGCTAATAACTTCATCTGCGGATGACTCTGGTTTTTCTTCGACAGAATCATTTTCTGTCTCTGCGGCGTTTTCCACACTATTATTTTCTGAAAAAGTATCATTATCATCAGTTGAAGACTCATATTGCTGCTCTTCTTCTTTCATTATTTCGTCTAAATCTACTGATTCGTTTTGTATTTCTTCAGCTGATTTTTCAACTGGCATTCCATCAGAATAGCTATGTACTTCTGAAACCTTGTCTTTATCTATTTCTCTGGGTGAATTTTCTCTGGATTTATTGATGCGTTTGGAAGCCGCTTTTTCCGGAGTAAAATCCATTTCCTTTTGCAATTCGGTAGTAAAGTCTTTTATGCCGGCTCCCGAGAGACCAACGTGTTTAAGCAGGTTGTCAACCATGGGTGCCTGAGCCTTATAACGCAATGCGCTATCAACAATTTGATCACTTAAACTGCCGCCACCGCCTCCGCCGTTGCCAGCAGCACCAGCACCACCTGCAATATGTGACATGCCATCAATCTGCATAATTTTAATGCCATCAATATTTTTAATTGGTTTGACGCTTTCCCTGATAATATCAGGCAGCTTTTTGACAATTTTCTCTTTAACTTTCATTGAAATCTGTTTGTCAGAAAGGATATTCGCCGCTTCATTCAGTGCCTTTTTACCTTCGGCATCAACGGTATAACGCGCAGATGCAGCCTTCGCCCTGAGTACATCAGCGTCTTTTTCTGCTTCTGCCAATATACGGGTTCGCGCAGCCTCAAGATCGGCACTTATGATTCTTACCTGTTTGTTTTGTTGCGCTTTTGTGGTTAACAACGAGGTTTGTATTTCTTCTTTTTTGGCAACTTCCTTTGCTTTTGTTTCATGCGCCTTGATCCAGGCGTTAGATACCTGTTCTTTTGCCTCCGCAATCGCAATTTGCTCAGCAGCCCATGCCTGTTCTTTTTTACGCTCTGTGGCAAGCTCTGTTTCAGCTATCGCCAATTCCTGCTCCTGTTCTGCAAGTGCTTTTTCTTCCTGTATTCTAAGCACTTCTCTATGAGCATCGAGTTGATTTTTCTCTACTTCTTTTATTTTCTCTGCTTCTATCAGGCTCTGTTTCTTTTCATTTTCAGCGATTTTTTCCTTTACCTTGGTTAAGCCTTCAACATCCAGGGTATTATTTTTGTCAAAATATTGCAGATCGGTTTGTTTTAACTCTGCGATTGAGATAGCTTCCAGTTGCAAACCCCATATTGCCAGATCGTCAGCCAGTGCATTCTCAACCAGATCATTAAATTGCTGATTATCTGTATGCAAGGCTTCAAATGTCATTTTGGCGGTGGCATCACGCAATGCCTCCACACAGGTACCCTGAATTTGCTCGGTTAATAGTTTTTCATCATGGGCAGCCTTGCCAAGGGTTTGTCCTGCGAGTGATATTTTACTTATTTCCGGGATAACTCTTACAAGAAAATCCGCTTTAATATCAATGCGCAAGCGATCACTTGTGATGCTGGCGTGTTCGTTTTTACGTTCAACGGTGATTTTATGGGTTTTCATATCGACAAGGAGCTTTTTGTGCATTCCAGGAAAAATAAAGATTCCCTTGCCATGTGCTATTTTTTCACCGCCAAAACCTGTTCTAATATAGGCTTGATCTTTATCCGGGAGAAGATAACTTGTTCGGAACAACAAATATACGAGATAGGCTAACGCAAAAAATAACAATACCGCAGCGACTATGCTGCCAATCCAGAAGAGTGAGTCATAATCCATTTGACGCTACCTTGTACAGAATAAATTAATATCAATACTATACAACACTAAATGTAAATATTATATATTTAAGGGTATTCTGTGATTTCTAAAAAGTATTAAAAAAGGGGGGGGATGGGTAACAGAGGACAGAAATAG
>JALVDQ010000453.1 GCA_027008885.1 Thiotrichaceae bacterium
AAACAGGGGGGGGGATGGGTTTACAGAAGACAGAGGACTGAGGACAGAAGACAGAGAGCTGCGTGGGTCGAGTTAGCCTGAGCGTAATCCGACAAGATCATGGCACTGTGTTGGATTACGCTACGCTAATCCAAGCTACGCAAAATATGTAAAAACAGGGGGGGGAAATGGGTATGTTTGATGTTGATACCCATCCCCCCTGTTTTTTGATACTTTTTGCTTTGCAATTATTTCTTCATTACTAACTTGCCGATAACAAATTGCGTGCCTGTTTGGCATCATCAAGTATTTGTTTTTTAAGCGCTTCAAACTGCTCAAAGCGTTTTTCTTCGCGGATAAATTCAACCAGCTCAACGCAGATATATTGACCATAAACATCTGCATTAAAGTCAAACAGATGGGTTTCGAGCCGGTTTTCACTGCCATTTACCGTAGGTCGTGTTCCCAGATTGGCAACTCCCGGAATTGCAGAATCGCCCAGACCCGAAACCTTAACCGCGTAAACGCCTCGACGTGGGGCGATATTCTCGGGCAGTTTCAGGTTTAGTGTCGGGAAACCAATGGTTCTGCCACGTTTGTCGCCATGCCTTATTCTGCCAGATAGCTGATAATGGTGCCCCAGCAAGCGATTTGCCTGGGGGATTTGTGCTGCTTCCAGATGCTTGCGGATGCGTGTGCTGCTGACTCTCTCGTTGTCCAGTTTGCAGGTAGGCGTATCGACAACCGTCATCCCTGCTGGCTCGCCCATTTTTTTCAGAAGCAAAAAATCGCCCTTGCGCTGATAACCAAAGCGAAAATCATCGCCAACCGCAAGATATTTAACCTTTAGCCTGGTCAGCAAGGTTTCTGCAACAAAATCCTCAGGTTTTTGCCCTGCAAACTCAGCATCAAATTTCAGGCACAGATAATGATCAACACCCAAACCCTGCATCAGACGTATTTTGTCACGCATCGGATAAATCCTGGCGGGTGGCTCAGGCAAAAAATATTCAGCGGGTAATGGCTCAAAACTGATGACGGTGAGAGGCAGTCCCAGAGAATCTGCCTTCTGCCTGAGCTTGCTGATAATTTTCTGATGACCCAGATGCAGCCCGTCAAAATTGCCAATAGTGGCAACACAGCCCCGAGAATCCAGGCTGGAAGAATTGAGTCCACGGATTAATTTCATAATGGGGTATACCCTCAAATTTAGTTGCTATCCCTTATTCCAGACCAGCAAAATTCTGCTGCCGGAGCGCCTCATAGATGCTAATCGCAACCGTATTTGCCAGATTAATGCTGCGACTGCTGGCAAGCATGGGAACGCGCAGCTTTTGATGCTCAGCCAGTTCATCAAGCACCTTGTCAGGCAGACCCCGAGTTTCAGGTCCAAACAGTAAAATATCATCCGGCTTAAAGGTTGCGCTCGAATAATTGACGCTTCCTTTTGTTGTTAGTGCATAGATCGTCCTGCTGCCAGGGTGATTCATCGCTGCAAGAAAATCAGCAAAATTTTTATATTCAGTCACATTTGCCAGATCACGGTAATCCAGCCCCGCACGGCGCAGTTTTTTTTCATCGAGATCAAAGCCCAGCGGATGTATTAAATGCAATCTGCAACCCGTATTGGCACAAAGACGCATAATATTGCCTGTATTTGGTGGAATTTCCGGTTCATAGAGTGCGATTTCAAACATGCCTGAATTTTACAAGAAAAATAAAGAAAATGTTGCTGACTTATTACTTGACATCTAAAAGCGAAAACGCTGTAATACGCCCTCGCTCAAATGGCCCGATAGCTCAGTCGGTAGAGCAGAGGACTGAAAATCCTCGTGTCGGTGGTTCGATTCCACCTCGGGCCACCATTTTTAGTTTGCAATTTAGTTCGCATTTAGTTTCTGAACAACACAAATTTCCAAACGACGCAAAACTCGCATTCTGGCGAGTTTTTTTATTTTGGTGCATCCGGGTTTTGGTTGGGTTAGCTGGCAAAGCGAATTTCGCGTGTTTTTAGACCTAAAGGCTGTGGCGATTGATCTTTTATTTTAGCCGCATCAATACCCAGTTCTTCATCACTCATATAGCAACCTGGATCTTCCCACCAGGGATCACCAGTCGTTTGAAAGGCACGGGTTCGCGTATTACCGCCGCAGATTGATTTGTATTGGCATACGCTACAACGTCCTCGCAGTGGTCGGGGAGAGGATTTTAAACCTGCCATTAAAGGATCACTGCTATCCTGCCAAATCTCGGAGAAGGGGCGCTCCTTGACGTTGCCCAGATTATAGTTCCACCACATTGTATCAGGGTGAACATTACCGAGTGTGTCAATGTTTGAAATATTGACACCAGAGCTATTGCCTCCCCACTGTTCAAGTTTTGCCTGTATGTTTGCAAATTGATCAGGATAGTGTTTTTTTACCCAGTGCAGAAGGTAGACTCCATCGGTGTCGTTGTTTCCCGTGACAAACTCCTGATTTAAGCCTTTTTTTACAGATTCCATCGCGGTATCAAACAGAATATCCATTGCTTTGCGAGTGCGCTGGTGGGCGACATCATCTTTGCGATTTTTATCACCACGACCGGCATAATTCAGATGCGAAAAATAGAATTTGTCAATTCCTTGCGCATCCATCAGCTTGAGCATGTCAGGAAGTTCGCTCGCATTATCCTGTGTCATGGTGAAACGCAGTCCAACTTTTATGTTATTTTCCAGGCAAAGACGAATCCCCCGCATCGCTTCATCAAAAGCGCCCTGCTTGCAACGGAATTTATCATGTGTTTCCCGTATACCATCAATACTAATGCCCACATAGTTGTAATTGGCATCGACAATCTGTTGAATATTGTCGCTGTTAATCATGGTTCCATTGGTAGACAGACCAATATAAAAGCCTTTCTCTTTGGCATAGCTTGAGATTTTGAAAATATCAGGGTGCAATAACGGTTCACCTCCAGATAAAATCAGCACAGGTACACCAAAATCTTTTAGATCGTCAATGGTGTTAAAAATAGTCTCGGTGCTGAGTTCATTGGGGAAGTCCTTGTCCGCAGAAACGGAATAGCAATGTTTGCAGGTGAGATTGCAGCGTCGTATCAGATTCCAGATGACAACAGGACCAGGCGGGTTTCGCTTTGCGCTGAGGGGAGTAGGCTTGATGATTTCCTGCATAAAGGTAGTGATTCGAAACATGGCTTAATTTCTTTTCTTTCCTATGTCATTAGCCTGATTGAAACGCATCCCTGTTTTTTTCAGGATTCTGCGGCTAAATAAAATATCGTGTCCCTGATCTGCATCGCCCAGCAAGCTGGCAATTTTGGCTACCTGTAAATTGACTTCTTCCCTGTTTTTGCCATGCACCATTGCAAACAGGTTGTAGGGCCACTCAGGTAAAAAACGGGGACGGCGGTAACAATGGCTTACATAGTCCAGCTTGCCGACTATTTCACCAAGCTTGTCTACCTGCTCATCGGGGACATTCCAGACTGACATGCCGTTAGCTACAAATCCCAGTTTGTAATGATTGGGAATAGCCGCAATACGGCGTATTCGTCCGTCTGCCAACATCTGTTTGATACGTTGCTGAACCAGTTTTGCGTCAATGCCAAGCTGTTCTGCAATACGATGATAGGGTTGCGGGTCAAGTGGCAAACCTGCCTGTGTTGCAAGAACAATTTGCTGATCAAGTTCGGAAAGCATTTGTTGCTGGTTTGTATTTTTCACGGTCAGGAATCGTGAGCTTGCTGCGAGACAGGCTCTAAATTTAGAAATAAACCGACAAAATACTCTTTTTGCCTGGGCATATCATAAACCGGATAGCCTGTTAGTTGCTCGATTTGTTCCAGTGTTTGCTGTTTTTCCTCAATACTTTGGGTTGCGAGAACAAACCACATATTCATTTTGTGATCCCGTTCATAATTATGTGCAACTTGCGCAAAAGAATTGACCTGTTGGGCAACCTTATCAAACTTTTCCTCTGCTACAATCATGGCGCAAAGAGACAGGGCGCCACCCATTTTCTCCGCGTTATACAATGGTCCAAAGCGTGTGAGCAAACCGTTTTCACGCATATTTTTGATGCGTTCAAGCAGTTCTGTTTCAGACAGTTTTAATGATGCAGCAGCTTCCTGAAAAGGATAATCACTCACAGGAAAGCCATATTGCAGTGCATTGATAATACGCCTGTCTGTTGCATCAAGAGGGGAGGCGGGTGAATCTGGTTTATTTTTGAAATTAACTGATTTGTTCTTCATTTTTCAGTATGTATCATCCATTATTCATTACTGGCAAGCTGATAATCCATTGCTGTTTGGGGATAGCGATAACAGGCTCCTTTTTGTTTAAAGCGGCGTTTTGAAAAAAGAATGGCTTTGGGAATTTCAGTCAAGTCAAGTTGCCTGGTGATTTCCTCAATGCGTTGCTCAACACTCGCTTTATCCTTGCCATGTATCATGGTAAACAGGTTATAGCGCCAATGCGGTAAATGGCGCGGGCGTTGATAGCAAAGGGTGACGCAATCAATCTGGCTTAAAATATTGCCCAGCTGTAGAAGCTGTTCATCAGGAAAATCCCAGACTACCATTGCATTGGCTCGATAGCCCAGTTCACGATGATGCACAATCACCCCCAGGCGCCGAATAATGCCCTGATCCAGCATACTCTGGATTTGACTTAAAACTGCTGCTTCAGAAATTCCCAGTTTTCTTGCTATGCTGGCGTATGGCTGGGGCGTTAGTTCAAGCCCTGTTTGAATATCAGCAATCAGCCGTTGTTGTACCGCATCAGGCATCTGTTTTTTGGCTTTTTGGGGCTTGCAACTAAAATTGGCTGAATGCTGAAGTGGTTTACTGGAGAGGTTAAACCCCAGGTCAATATGAAATTCGCGCAGCAAAGGCAGGCGCATGACATCAAGCGATGAGCTTTTTTCAATCTTCTGTATGGTTTCTTCCAGATGTTGATGATTGGGCGCGGTTGCGACAAACCACAGGTTGTAACTGTGGTCGCGTTCATAATTATGATTTACTTCGGGGTACTGGTTGACCAGATCAGCAACCTCTTGCAGTCGATTTTGGGGTACTTGCATAGCAGCCAGGGTGCTGACACCAATGGTGTTTGGGCAGAAAACTGGTCCCAGGCGGCTGATTTTCCCGGCAATTTTAAGAGATTTTAATTGCTTCAGGATAACCGCAGTGCTTGTCTTATGTATCTTCGCAATTTGGGCAAATGGCTCCGGGACAAGCGGGAAATTTCGCTGATAATTATTCAGCAATGCCTCTTCCAGTTGTCGCAGGAACTTTTGACTGTGAGTCTGCTGAGCCTGGGCTGGATCATGCTGAGCCGAATGGTCTGTCATATTAAAGTCCGGTTTTATGAGCGCGAGAGGTGAAGAAAATACCACTGGGTTTTGTAGCTTCCAGAGTCGCTACTTTTTCCAGTGTTTCGGTATCAAAGACCTGTATCTGGTTTTTATCCCTGACTGAAATCCACACCTGCTCTCCGCGCGGGGTAAATTCCATATGCAGAACACCTTTGCCTGGCGTTATCGTTTTTATGACTTTATAAGTCTCAGGATCAATCACCTGAACGGTGTCATTGTCAGGAAAGGCAAAATTAACCCATATTTGATGCGCGTCAGGTCTTGCCATAACAAAGACAGGTTGTCCATGAACCTTGATATGCTTTTTAATCTGCCAGTTTTTGCTATTGGCGACCAGCACTTCATGGTGTCCCACAGCCGGGAAAAATGCCTGATCTCCTGCAATCGCCCAACCTTCCAAATGTGGCATTTTGTAAACCGGCAGCTTTTTATCACCACGACCATAATGATCCAGAATGCGTTTTACTCCCTTTTCCGGATGCCATAAATCCAGCAGTGCCATACCGTCTTCACCAAACAAGCCCGCAATATAGTAACGTCCATCGGGAGTTAACAAGCCGTCATAAGGATGGAAGCCAATATTTTTGAAGCGCGTGATTACAGGTTTTTCAGGGTTGCGTACATTGAGCAGCCAGATTTCACCCGTATCATACAGCGTGTAAACAAAGCGATGCCCTGGTGCATCAACCAGCCCGACTGTTTTGGAGTTTTGTTTGTCACTGTCTTTGTCAGCTTTTTGCGGACTCAAGCGGGTTGCCGGAATATCAGCAAGCAGGCTTAAATCATCCGCTGAAAAAATCTTCACGCCACCTGGCACATAGTTTGAAACAGCCACTAATTTCCCATCTTGCGAAATCGCACCACCGATGCTGTTGCCGCCCTGAATAATCCGCTTTACCAGCTTTCCGCATAAAAGATCAATTTTAGTCAAGCCGCCATCACGTCCAAAAACATAGGCGTAGCGGGCGTCTCGTGAATAAACAACCGAGGCATGAGATAAATCACCAAGCCCTTCTACTCTAAAAAGAGAAGAATGCGAGGAGGTATTAATGATTTGCACACTGCCTGTTGCGCGCTCGATTACCACACCCAGATCACCCGTACCGCGAAGCTGGCAATTTTCTTCTGCAAAAGTGGAGCCAGTAAAAGCCAGCAACAACAGGATCAGGTTAAAAAGCAGTGTTGAACCAGAAAGGTATTTTTTCATTCTGTTCATTTTGTATCCTTGATTCCCTGTTTTAATTGCTGTGCCAACCACCTTATTTCTGTTTCTTTTAAAAAAGGTTTCCAGGGTGGCATTGGCGTTCCAGGGCGACCGTTGCTAATGGTTGCAGCAATATCTTCCTGAGAAAGTTTTTGTAATGATTCTGGAAGAAGGGAAGGACCCAGACCACCTTGCAGTGTCATGCCGTGGCAAGCACCGCAGTCTTGTCTTAGCAATCCAATGATTTCATCACTGCGTTTTTCTGATGGCGTAATAATTTTAGTTTGTGTATTTTGTGGAGGTGTTATGGCAGAGACCTGATCTGCCATTACGGATGTTGTCGCTATCATTATTAGTATCAGTGTCATTAGTGTCAGCATGAGCGATACCAGCAATAATTCAGGTAAAGCACGCGGCAGGCTAGTGGACGTAATA
>JALVDQ010000454.1 GCA_027008885.1 Thiotrichaceae bacterium
CAGATAAAAATAGTCATCGCAGCAGCGCTTAAAACGCGGGTAAACATCCTCGCCAAAGGGCTCACAGGCTTGCCGGGCTGTTTTGTGCCAGTTTATGCAATCCTCTTCAAAGCCATAATAAGGGGTTAAATCATAACCGCCACCAAACCACCAGACAGGCGCTTCAGCCTCTTTCTCGGCAATAAAAAAGCGCACATTGGCATGAGATGTCGGAACCATGGGGTTTTTAGGGTGTATCACCAGTGAAACCCCCATTGCCTGAAAGCTGCGACCTGCCAGCTCTGGTCTGTGAGCAGTTGCCGAAGCAGGCATTTTATCGCCAAAAACATGCGAAAAATTTACCCCGCCCTGCTCAATCAGATGACCATCCCGCAGCAATCTTGTGCGTCCACCACCTGTCATGCCAGGCTTTTCAGGATTGACCTCACGCTCCCAGATATCATCTTCAAATACGGCGCCAGCATCTTCGTTTGCCAGTTTTTGACAAATTGAATCCTGTAACGACAATAAATAATCTTTAACTGCCTGGGTATTAACACTATCTGACATGGTATTATTTCTCTTTAAAAGCCTGTCTGGAAAAATATATAAAAAAGAGGGGGGATGGGTAGATATGGATCTCCACTTATCCTCAAACTCTTCTACAATCCTTTATCTGGATATATTTGTATTCTCATCAATTTGTATTCTCATCAAAAGGTCTCAATGAAAAAAATTCTGCTTATCTTTCTGCTGCTTGCATTTTGTCTTACGCCTGTAGCAATCTATTACATCAATCCTTTTGATGTGCCTACGGATAAAATCCGTCCGCGTGTTTTCGGGCATGATTTATATCGCATTCCAAGCAAGTCGATGCTGCCTGTTTTGGCGCCGGGTGATTATATTATCATGTCGAATACGGCTTACTTGAATAAACTGCCGAAACGGGGCGATATCATTGTTTTTAACAGGGTAAGCAAAAAAGACTCAAATAAAAAAATACCCTATATCAAGCGGGTTATTGGGCTTCCCGGAGATACGCTCAAAATACAGCAGGGGCTTGTGCTGGTAAATAATCAAACACTGAAAGAAGACTATGTAAAAGCTGAAAACAGAAAGCGTCCCTATTCAAGATTCCAGCCGCTGCGAAGCGTACCTGAAAACAGCCTGTTTTTATTGGGGGATAATCGTGATCAAAGTGCAGATAGCCGAATTTTTGGTTTTGTGTCGATTGGGGATGTTGTCGGGCAGGCAACCGTTCGGATTTTCGGGGACAATGGGCGATCATGGAAAAGTCTGAAATAAAATTGCAAAAACAGACCAGAAAACAAGGTGTGTTTATTACGGGTACGGATACCAATGTGGGCAAGACCTGGGTGGGCGTGCGACTTGCGCAGAAACTTCAGCATGATTACGGATTGAACGTGATTCCGCGCAAGCCAGTTGAATCAGGCTGGAGTGATGAAAAGCTTGAGCAAACAGATGCCTGGCTTCTTGCTTCTGCGGCAGATAAACAGGAGTACATCAATCAGGTTTGTCCCTACCGTTTCAAGGCACCTGTGTCACCAGAAAGAGCGGCGCAAAACGAAGGTGTAACACTATCGCTGGATGCCATCCGGCAATGTTGTGAGATCACCCCTGGAGAAAATGATTTTATTCTGGTGGAAGGCGCGGGAGGTTTTTATTCGCCCTTAT
>JALVDQ010000455.1 GCA_027008885.1 Thiotrichaceae bacterium
CCAGATTAATATGATGAAGGCTTTGGGTGCTGAATTACCTAAATTCGCCCATGCTCCCATGATTCTGGGTGATGACGGCAAGCGTCTCTCAAAGCGTCATGGCGCGGTGAGTGTTATGCAATATCGAGATGACGGCTACTTTCCCCAGGCGCTGCTAAATTATTTGTTGCGTTTGGGCTGGTCACATGGTGATCAGGAAATATTTAGCCGTGATGAAATGATTGAATTATTCAGGATTGAAGATGTAAACGGTGCGCCGTCAACGTTCAATACCCAAAAACTGATCTGGCTGAACGAGCAATATCTGAAGACGCTTCCCGTCGATGAAATCATCAAACATTTAAGCTGGCATCTGGAGAATCAGAAACTTGATACATCAACGGGTCCGGCACTTGCTGATGTAATTGAAGCACACCGGGATCGCGCCAAGACCTTAAAAGAACTGGCTGCAACGATTCGCTATTACTACGAAGATTTTTCTGAGTATGATGAAAAGGCAACCAAAAAACATTTCAAGACAGCGACAGCAGGTATTTTGCAAAAATTGCTGGACAACTTTTCTGCTCTGGATGAATGGCAGGCGGATACCATTAATACTGTTATTAAAGCAACTTGTGAGGAGCTTTCCCTGGGGATGGGTAAAGTGGGACCCGCTCTGCGGGTAGCAGTGACAGGATCTGCCGTATCACCGTCTCTGGATGTGACCCTGGCTTTGGTAGGCAAGGACAAGACATTGGAAAGACTCTCCAGAGCGATTAAGTTTGCAGAGGAAAAATATGCAAAAAATGGGGGGGATGGGTGACAGAGGACAGAAGACAGTTTCGTAGGTTAGCCCAGGCGTAACCCGACAAGATAATGGCACTATGTTGATTACGTTACGCTAATTCATCCCGCGCATGAGTAAATCAACAGGTTTAACCCGTCACCTATTTTTTCTCATGCGTAAATATACCATCCCAGTTTTCAGGTGGTGTTTTTTGTAACTGGCTGATTCTTTCCAGGTAGAGTTGATAAAGTGGTTCGTCAGTCATGTTATAAAGCGCTGCAAACATTTGGTATGCTGTTTGCCAATTCCCTGAGAGGTAGTGTTTAAAGCTTTCTTCGTGTTTTTTTAATAATTTATGCTGCTCTTTGGTTAAATCCGCTTTTAATGCGATGGCTTCATAAATCCTGATCGCATCCTGCTTGCCTTTAACCCGTACAAAGTCTATATAGCGAAAGGCAATATCCGGGCACTGATCTTTTGTATTCTCACTTAGCAGAATTTTGACCCCATAATATTTAGTCAGACTTTCCAGGCGTGAGCCCAGATTAACCGCATCACCAAGGACGGTGTATGAGCGTCGATAGTCTGATCCCATGTCGCCTACATTCATTTCTCCTGTGTGGATTCCAATCCCTGCGGCAATTTGAGCAATGCCAATTTGCCTGAAACGGTTTTGCATCTTGCTGATTTGATGCTGTATTTCCAGTGCAGCCTGGACAGCCTGGGTAGCATGTCGCGGGTTTTTAAGTGGTGCTCCCCAGAATGCCATCACCATATCGCCTACATATTTATCAATGGTGCCCTGATATTTGAAAATTATTTTTGTGATTGGGGTCAGGTACTGATTTAAAAATGTTTTTAGCTGTCTGGTTGTGAGTGGTTCAGAAAGCGAGGTGAAATTTCGTATATCAGAGAAAAGTACCGTCATTTCCCTTTTTTCTCCTTCCATTGTTATTTGCTTTGGGTCATCAAGTAACAGGTTGATATGTTCAAGTGGTACATATTGTCCAAACATGTCATGTATCAGGCGCCGATCTTTATTTTCCTTAAGTAGGTCATAGATCACATAGATACTTGATATTGCCATAATCAGCAAAAGCGGTATCACCACGGGAAAGCTGATTTTTAGCGCAGACCACAGCCAGTAATTTAGGTTAAATGTTAAAAACAGTAATATTGTTCCAAATATTAGCAGGCTAAGCGGCTGCAGTCGTGGATAGACAAAAATCATTAAAATACACAGTAACACCAATATGACGATGGTGGCTCCTGCCGTCCAGTCTGGGCTATAAGCTATTGTCTCCGGGTGGAGCAGGCTATGGAGGATGTTTGCCTGTATCTCTACACCCGGGAACTCTGCCTGTACGGGGGTAGAACGCAAGTCAGCGAGTGCAATGGCAGAGGTTCCTATAATTGCAATGGCATTTTCCAGCTCTGGAAATATGTTGTCGGAATGTAACAAATTGCTGGCGGATATATATTTGAAGTGATGCTGTTTACCCAAATAGGGTATTAATATTCTTCCCTGAGCATCTGTCGGGATTTTCAGACCACCCAGGGACAAATGCGTTACTGTTTTTATATCTCCAATCGTTGCGGTGTGTAATTTTACGCTATCTTCCAGCAGATAAAGCCTGGCTGTTTCAAGAGCAAGAGAGGGGTATACCTGGTTGTTATAATTGACGACAAGTGGTGCTCTGCGTACTACGCCATCTGCTTCTGAAGTAATATTAATAAAGCCGCTACTACTTGATTTCTCTGTAAATTCTCTGAGGTTTCCTGTAAAGCCACGCATGTTTAGAATGGTTAGTGCATTTATTTTCCTGGTATCAGTTTTAATGCTGCTTTGATGTAATTTTCCAGTCTGGATTGCAAACTGGGGGTGGAATGGAAAGCCAAGAACCACTTCTTTATCGGCAAGTGCGTCTGCCATGTAGCTGTCGGCATCCATTTTTTTTTGAATAGCATGAATCCAGTCTGGTATTGGTTTATCAAGTTTTTTTAAAGCCTGTTTTAATTTGCTTGCTGGATTTATTTCTTTTTCAGACTGGACAATATCCAGCATAATCAGTGCTGTATGGTTGTCTGACAGTTTCTGTATTAATGATGCCAGTTTTTTTCTGCTCCACGGCCATCTGCCTTCTTTTTTCAGGCTTGTTTCGTCAATATCAATAATAATAATGGGAGGCTCCTCTTTTATTTTTATTGGTATGCCGAGTTTTAAACGAATATCATAGGGTATTGCTTCAAGTCGCTGAATAATTTCATTGATGGTTGGATTGCGACTTAAATAAACGAGACTCGCAATTACTGTCAAAATGATTGCTGCAATCATTGGTATTAATGATTGTTTGTGTTTTATTAGCAGTTTGACCTCCTGTCAGGAAAATTGCTCAACGAGTATATTAAATTGTTATTTATGGTGAAATTGAGCTATATCAATAGTTGGAAAGCATATTACATCTTTATGTGGTGCTCTGAAATTTAATATTAACTATATTCGGTAGTGGGTCAAACCTGTGTTTTGTAGGTTAGCCCAAGCGTAATCCGACAACGACAAGAGCGTGGCACTATGCTGGATTACGGTTGGATAAATCAACAGGTTTAACCCATCACCCAATCATTGTAGTCGGGCATTTGCTTAACCGTAAAGAGTATACCACTTAAATCTTGAGGGGAATTTGTGAAAATAAATAGCCAGTTTTCATTTAGTTTGAGAATTATATTTTTATCTATTCTTCTCACTTTTCTGGTTTCTTGTGGTTCCGGTTCTTCAGGCAAGCAAGATTTTCAGTCGAGTGCTTCAAATTTACTCACATACTGGGCAGATAAAAGAAGTAAGGTACTGATTCAAAAAAATATTTCTGAAAAAAAGGCTAATATTCAGGCAAAAAATGAGTTAACTGCCCTGTTTGGAATAAAATATATTCATAAACTGGATTTTAAACAGCATAGGTACTATCCGCAGGATAATGCCTTGTTATTGCTTTTGAACGGCGCTTTAAATGAAACAGCGTCCAGATACTCAGTGAAACCGCAGTTTATCCGTGAACAAATTGGTGAAGATTTCGCACAGCATGGAAAACTGACAGCAAAAGGCAATTTGTGGTTTCTGCGAATGCAAGCCTTAATTCGTGATGATCCAGTCTCTCATTTAAATCAATATGCAAAATTACAGCCCGGTTCAGAGGCTCCACAAGGCAGTTTATTGCCAAAAGTTATTCCGCTGGCATCACGCCCTGCCGCAATAGCCCCTAAAGAAATTTTTGCGAAACCTGGTGAAACCATTGTTCTGGATGGGAAGAAAAGTCATGCTAATAATACAGGGCGCATCATTAATTACACCTGGTTTAGAGTTGACCAAAAACATCAGTTTGTTGTGCCATTAAATGATCGTTTTTTGGCAGCCCCCAGTATTACTGTTCCGGATCAGGAAACAGAATTACTGTTTAGCTTAATTGTAACCGATGTTAACAAGCTGACAGATACAACCGTTGTAAAGGTTATTGTGCGTAAACCACCGCCTGAAAATACTCCCCCTGTTGCTGATCCACAGACCGTTGCTACTGATGAAGATACGCCACTTGATATTCTTTTAAGCGGAAGTGATGCAGATTCCGACGAGATCAGTTTTTCTGTTAAAACCCCGTTATTGTTAGCCAATGGTCTCCTTGAAGGTACTGCTCCAAATTTGACATATACCCCAAATAATAACTTTTTTGGATCCGATAGTTTTGAATTTACGGTCAATGATGGTACAGAAGATTCAGAACCAGCTACGGTGAGTATCACTGTAAATCCTGTAAATGATCCTCCAGTAGCAGATGCAGGTAAACCGGAATCAGTCAAGGAAAAGTCTATTGTCACCTTGTCAGGCTCCGGGTTTGATCTGGAGGATGGTGCAAATGTAACTTATAAGTGGCAGGCACCAGAAGGAATAGAATTAACCGGGGCAGAAACATCTACCCCACATTTTACTGCACCTGTTGTCGAATCCTCCCCTGAAGAACTGCTATTTACCTTGATTGTTCAGGATTCAGAAGGCTTGTCATCATCCCCTGATTCTGTGGTAATTACGGTGAGCCATGACAATATAGCACCTACGGCAGATGCCGGAGAACCCCAGGATGTTATTGAAGGCTCGTGGGTTACATTATCTGGCTCCGGTTTTGATCCGGAGGATGGTGAAAATGTTGATTTTGAATGGCTTGCTCCTGCTGGAATTAGCCTTGATAATCCGACCATAGCGACCCCAGGTTTTAGCGCGCCTGCTATATCGGATGAGCCTGTAATACTGAAATTTTCTCTGCGAGTGACTGATAGCGAAGGATTAACTTCGTTACCGGATACTGTCGAGATAACAGTAAAAAAGGAGAACCAGGCACCCAGAGCAAATGCAGGTTTTCCGAAAACAGTAGTTGAAAATACACATGTTTTTCTTTCTGGTTCCGGCTTTGATCCTGAAGATGGAAACGATGTTAGTTTTGAGTGGTTCGCGCCCCCAAATATTTTTCTGATAAACTCCAATACCGCAAATCCAAGCTTTATTGCTCCTCAAGTTAGCGGAAACTCAGCTGTTGTTCTTGATTTTTCTCTTGTTGTTAGTGATTCTCAGGGCTTGAAATCTCAACCCAGCTTTACAAAAGTTACTGTAGTCAAGGCAAATCATCCGCCTAAAGCAAATGCAGGAAAGGATAGAACTGTTGTAGAAGGAGATAAAGTTATTTTACATGGTTCGGGATCAGACCCTGAAGACGGTAGCAATGTAAGCTTCAGATGGTTTTCAATTTCAGGTATCTCTCTAAAAAATGCATCTACAGCGACCCCAAGTTTCACCGCGCCAACAGTAAGCGGAAAACCTTTAAACCTGATATTTATTTTGACTGTAACGGATACTAAAGGTGCCTTTTCCTCAGATACCGTAGTAATAAAAGTAGTAAAAAATCATGCGCCAATTGCCAATGCTGGCGTTGATCAAACAGGGCACATAGGAGACAAGATCACACTGGATGGCTCAGCCTCCCACGATATCGATGGTGATCCCTTGACCTATCTGTGGTCACTGACCAGTATTCCGACAGGAAGTCAGGCAGTTCTTGATAATCCCGCAGTAGTCAATCCCGGCTTTATTATTGATCTGCCAGGAACTTACATAGCCCAGCTCATCGTAAATGACGGCAAGGTTGACTCGGTAGCGGATACAGTAACGATCACTACCCTGAATACCCAACCGGTAGCCGATGCCGGTGCTGATCAGACGGGGCACATAGGAGACGAGATCACACTGGATGGTTCAGCTTCCCACGATGTAGATGGTGATCCCTTGACCTACCATTGGTCACTGATCAAAATGCCTGTAGATAGTCAAGCCACACTAAGTGATCCAGCATTGGTCAATCCCAGCTTTATTATTGATCTGCCGGGAACCTATATCGCACAGCTCATTGTAAATGACGGCAAGACTGACTCGGTAGCGGATACAGTAACAATCAGTACCCTGAATACCAAACCGGTAGCTGATGCCGGTGCTGATCAGACGGGACACATAGGAGACAAGATCACACTGGATGGCTCAGCCTCCCATGATATAGATGGTGATCCCTTGACCTATCTGTGGTCACTGACCAGTATCCCGACAGGAAGCCAGGCAACTCTTGATAATCCCGCAGTGGTCAATCCCGGCTTTATTATTGATCTGCCGGGAACTTACATAGCCCGGCTCATCGTAAATGACGGCAAGACTGACTCGGTAGCGGATACAGTAACAATCACTACCCTGAATACCAAACCGGTGGCTGATGCAGGTGCTGATCAGACGGGACACATAGGAGACGAGATCACACTGGATGGCTCAGCTTCCCACGATATAGATGGCGATCCCTTGACCTATCTGTGGTTACTGACCAGTATCCCGACAGGCAGTCAGGCAGCTCTTGATAATCCCGCAGTAGTCAATCCCGGCTTTATTATTGATCTGCCGGGAACTTACATAGCCCAGTTAATCGTAAATGACGGCAAGACTGACTCGGTAGCGGATACAGTAACAATCACTACCCTCAATACCAAACCGATAGCCGATGCCGGTGCTGATCAGACGGGGCACATAGGAGACAAGATCACACTGGATGGCTCAGCCTCCCACGATATAGATGGCGATCCCTTGACCTATCTGTGGTCACTGACCAGTATCCCGACAGGCAGTCA
>JALVDQ010000456.1 GCA_027008885.1 Thiotrichaceae bacterium
ATAGCTTTAAAATATCAAGTTCCTGCTTGGCTTTTTTTAAACCTTTTGCCTTGAAGTCTTCTTTTATTTCTTCATTCTTTAAGAAATATATCCATTCATCCAGTGTATCTTTTGCAATGTCATTAAAGTTATTCACTTTGATTAGATAATACTCGGGGAACAGTTCATGTATTTTATTCTTTTTGTAAAGTTCCTGCTGGTCTTCTGATAACTCCAGAGTATCCTGGTTATGCAAGCCTTTAAAACGGGTTAATCCATGATACACATAGTCTTCACCTTGCCCTAAATCAAAATATAGAATATTGACTGAAATGACCTTAACCACTTTAGAGTAAGGATCACTTTCGTTCAGGTGTTCGGTAATAACCTTTGATGTACCAAAGAGGATTCTTTGCAAATAGTCAAATTCACGCTCGAATTGCACCTCTATGATGATAATTTCATCATTCTGGTTTTTTACCTTGAGATCAACCTGGTTAAATTTATCCTGACAATCTTCTTTATTGCTTTCACTTTCGAGAATTTCAAGAATCTGGATGTTTTCTTTAAGTAGCTCACAAAGAAAGCCCTCCAGAATTTCAAAATTGGCTTTGCTTCTGAGTAGCTTTTTCATTGCCCAATCAAAGCTGATTAGTCTTCTTTGTGGCATTTTCTCTCCTGTATCCTGTTCCTGTCTTGATAAAGTAATCTTAGCATAGGAAAATTCGTGATGGAAAAAGCTTGCAAAGGAGGAAAATCGAAAATATTTCTTTACATATTGCTGAATAAACTGGCACAAGCCTGGGTCGTAGCGAGGAAAAGCTGATTTGAGCGAGATTTTTTATCAATTTGAGGCAAATAGTCACCCTATTTAACGAAAATTGACAAAAAATCTAGCCAATTCAGCTTTTCCGCAGTAGGCTCTTAATAGCAACAGCAACCTTGACCGCTTAAATGAACTAGACTTAATACTATGAACAATCAAGAATTACTCCAATATGTCCCCGAAGATGGTTTGCTTAAAGACCGGGTGATACTCGTGACGGGTGCAGGCACCGGAATAGGGCGTGCAATTTCTCTGGCATTTGCGCGTTATGGTGCGACGGTGGTTCTTTTGGGAAAGAACCTGAAAGAACTGGAATATGTCTATGATGAGATTGAAGATGCAGGCTACCCTGAACCCGCAATTTATCCTCTCAATATGGAAGGTGCCAATGCCAAGGACTATCAGGACATGGCAGATGTCTTTGCCGAGAAACTGGGCGGTCTGGACGGCATTGTATTGAATGCAGGCTGGCTCGCGGCGTATATGCCTTTTAAGGAATATGATGTTGAAACCTGGTCGAAAACCCTGAATGTTAATCTTCATGCCAATTTTTTAATCGTGCAAACCTGTTTGCCACTGCTCGAAGCGGCTAAGGATCCAGCGGTGATTTTCTCGGCGCATGACTCGCTCAAGGCTTATAACGGTGCGTTTGGCGTTGCCAAGGCGGGCACACAAGCAATGATGGATATACTCGCCGATGAATATGATATTGATGAATGTTTTATTCGCTTTAACAGCATTGATTCAGGACCCGTGCGTACCCAAATGCGCAAAATGAATTTTCCGGGTGAAGATCTGGAGTCGCTTGCCATGCCTGAGAGCATAGTAGGACCCTATCTCTATTTTATGGGTCCGGATGCGGGCAAACGCACAGGTGAAAAAATAGTCTATGAAAGACTTCCCGCTGATGCACAATGGCCAGGCAAGCTTAAATAATCGGGTAGTGGCTTAAATCGAGTGCTGCAGGTCGGGTTAGCGCCAGCCAACAAGACTGCGGCACTACTATTCAAATACCCCACTCTGTCAAAATGAAGCATGATACCCTTTTCGCACAGCAACATCAGGTGGTTGATTTTGCCTTTGATGACGCCGTTGCCGATGTTTTTCCAGACATGATCCGGCGTTCTGTGCCGGGTTATGAAGCCATTATTTCCCAATTGGGTGTACTCGCAAGGCATTACGCCCAGGCTGGCAGTCGCATTTACGATCTGGGCTGTTCACTGGGTGCAGCGACACTTTCAATGTATCGGCAAAGCAGTGATCTTAATATTGAGCATATCTGCATTGACAACTCGGAATCCATGGTGAAGCGCTGCCGCTCAAGACTGCAACGCCACATGCCGGATGCGAATTTGCAGGTAATTTGTGAAAACATTGAGGAAACCAGCATACACAATGCCTCGCTGGTGGTGCTTAATTTTACCTTGCAGTTTTTAGCACCCGAAATACGTCTTGAGCTGCTTAAAAAGATTTATCAGGGATTGTTGCCAGGTGGTGTCCTGATCCTGTCTGAAAAAATTATCTTTTCCGATAAAACCGAAAATCAGCTACAAACTGACTGGCATCTTGCCTCAAAACGAGCCAATGGCTACAGCGATATGGAAATAAGCCAGAAACGTGCCGCGCTGGAAAATGTACTGATCCCGGATACTCTGGAAGAGCACCAGCAACGTCTCGCAAAGGCTGGATTCAGGCAATCCTGTCAATGGTTCCAGAGCTTTAATTTTATTTCACTGGTTGCGTTAAAGTAGTGCTGTTTCTTTGATCTAATCCAGATAAAGATGACTACGATTCACCTTTGTAATTTTTTGTTCGCCACAAAAAGCCATGGTGATATCCATTTCCTTCTGGATGATTTGCAGAGCCAGGCGCACACCTTCTTCGCCCATGGCTCCCAGACCATAAAGAAATGATCTGCCGATATAGACACCTTTAGCACCCAGGGCAATTGCTTTTAGTGCATCCTGACCTGAGCGTATGCCGCCATCCATATGCACTTCAATATCCGAGCCGACGTTATCGACAATATTTTGCAAAACTGAAATAGAGGATGGCGCGCTATCCAGTTGGCGTCCGCCGTGGTTGGAAACAACGATTGCGTCGGCACCCGATTTTACCGCCAGCTGGGCATCTTTCTCATCCATAATTCCCTTTAAAATAAGTGGACCTCCCCACTTTTCTTTTACCCATTCAACATCATCCCAGGAGAGCTTTTCATCAAATTGTTTTTGCGTCCAGATACTCAAGGATGACAAGTCCTGTGCATCACTCACATGCCCTTCGATATTGCGGAAGCTATGCCGTTTTGTGCTTAGCATATTCAAACACCAGCGGGGTTTAATCGCCATATTGTAGAGCTGCGATAGCGTCATTTTGGGAGGAACGGAGAGACCATTGTGAATATCCTTGTGGCGTTGTCCCAGTATCTGCAAATCAAGCGTTAGCATAAGCGCAGAGCAGTTAGCCGCCTTTGCGCGCTGAATCAGGTCTTCAATAAAGCCCCGATCCTTCATCAGATAAAGCTGAAACCAGAACGGCTTGCTTGTAAAGCCCGCGACATCTTCAATCGAACAGACGCTCATTGTTGACAGGGTAAAGGGAACACCCATTTCTTCAGCAACTTTAGCCGCCAGCATTTCACCATCAGCATACAACATACCAGTCAGACCAGTGGGAGCAAGTGCAACAGGCATACTCACATCCTGCCCGATCATGCTTGATGCAAGCGAACGGTTGCTCATATCCACCGCAACCCGCTGACGAAATTTGATCTCCTGAAAATCACGCTCATTAGCCCTGTAGGTTGACTCAGTCCAGGAACCGGAATCCACATAATCGTGAAACATTTTGGGAACACGGCGTTTAAACAGGCGTTTTAAATCATGGATTGATGTGATGGTCGGCATAATGATTTGTCTCTGAAGAATTAGAGCATATATAGCATAGTTAATAGCAGATCCAAATTCCAATGAATCAGAAAAATATGTAAAAAACAGGGGGGTGGGTTGCAGAAGACAGAAGACAGAAGACAGAAGACAGAAGACAGAAGACAGAAGACAGAAGACAGAGGACAGCTGTAGGGTCGGTGAAGTTTACGCAACCGACCAGATTTGAGCTTTGATGGTCGGTTTCGCAAAGCTGCACCGACCTGCCATTCTCAACGCCTGACTACGCAGAAAAATATATAAAAAAAGGGGGGGATGGGTTTTAATACAATCTTGTTGAACAAGATACATAAAACAGATGCAGAACTTCTTTAATAATCTTGCAGAACACCTTATTGAAAACGGTTTGGGTAAATGGCAGGAAACCTTGCCAGCTGATCTGGAAAAAGTATTTGCCCGGCGCTTGCATGGCAACATGCCTGAATGGCAGAAAATTCTGGCTGACTTGCCCCGGATAACGGCTTCCACTATCGACCTGAATGCCGATATGATAAAAATTGGTGAGTCAGGTGACTGTGATGATTTAAGCCGAAGGCACTTATATGAGCAGTTGCAAAAACTTCATCCCTGGCGCAAAGGTCCCTATGATTTGTTCGCTATCCAGATAGATACCGAATGGCATTCAGACTGGAAATGGAAGCGCATCCAGCCACATATCAGTCCCCTGAAAAACCGTTCTGTGCTGGATGTCGGCTGTGGTAATGGCTACCACATGTGGAGAATGCTGGGGGAGGGCGCAAGGCTGGTTATTGGTGCTGATCCAAGCCAGTTTTTCCTGATACAGTTTCAGTTATTAAAACACTATATTGCCAGCTTGTATGCTGATTTGCCCATTCATTTATTGCCTTTCAAGGCGGAAGAACTGCCTGCCTTTAATTATACTTTTGCGGGCAGGGGGTTTGATACCGTTTTTTCCATGGGGGTGCTTTACCACCGTATTTCACCCATACATCACCTGCAAGAATTAAAAAGCTTTCTGCGCCCAGGAGGTGAGCTGATACTGGAAACATTGATCCTCGAAGAGAATAATCCCGAATCTGAAAATTCTGCAAGCAGTGGCTTTAATGTGCTGATCCCGGAAGAGCGTTATGCCAAAATGCGCAATGTCTGGTTTATTCCCGACACCGACCTGTTGATCAGAATGATGCAGCGGGTCGGATTTAAAAACTGCAAAGTGGTTAATATTAACCAGACGAGCATTGAGGAGCAACGCTCTACCGAGTGGATGAGGTATGAATCCCTGCCGGATTTTCTTCATCAGGAGGATTTGAATCTCACCATTGAAGGCTATCCCGCACCCCGACGAGCGACAATCATAGCTAATGCACCTGTCTGAGAAATTTACAGAACACCGCTTCGCTTAATTCCCAGATAGGCGTTGATCAGTTCCACCGTCAGTTTCTCGGGGCTCACATCGAGTGTGTTAATGCCGCTGGAGACAAGCTGCTCGAAGGTTGCCTGGCGGTGTTGCAGGTATTTATGGGTTGCTGCATTTTGTAGCGCATCCGGGAGATCCTCGATGGGCTTTTCCAGGGCATTATTTATGCTGGTCTCCTGCAAGTTGGCGAGCAACACCAGATGGCGTTTTCGCAGGAGTTGTATGGCGGGCATCAGGTCGTCGCTGTCCTCATCGCGCAGGTTGGTGAGTATAATCAGTAGGGAACGCTTTTTATGGCGGACGAGTAACTCGGTTGCCGCCTTGCTGTAGTCCGGTGATTCGCTGCCGGGTTGCAGATCATAAACCGTGTTCAGAATATCCTGCACGGTGTGTTGTCCCTTTCTTGGGGGAAGCCAGCGTTGTTCGCCTGCGAAAGTGCCCAGACCTACGGCATCACCCTGGCGGAGCGCGACATAGGATAAAAGCAGCAGTGCGTTGAGTGTGTGGTCAAAATGCGAGAGTTCATCATCCTTGGCTAACATGCGATGTCCGCAGTCGAGCATAAAGATAATTTCCTGGTCGCGTTCATCCTGGTATTCGCGTGAAATCAGTTTTTGTATGCGTGCGGTGGCTTTCCAGTCAATCTGCCGCAGTGCATCGCCTTCACGGTATTCGCGCAGCTGGTGGAAGTCCTGACCTTCGCCACGGCGACGTTTTTTGATAATGCCAAGCTGACTGAGATTATTATCGGTTGCGAGCAAGGCGTAGTGTGAGATAGCGGCAAAATTGGGGTAGACATTGGTGCTGTCTGTTACTTCAAGATTGAGATTCAGTTGCCACAGTTTGAGCAGTGATTGCAGCTTGATCTGCACCCTGGGAAAGGTCAGTTTGCCACGTTGCTGTGCAATGACCCTGTATTGAATATCGGCGTGTTGCCCCGCCGGAATAGTGAGCCTGACGGGCAAACCCTGACTTTGAATCTGTGCGGGAAAGTGGTCAAATACTTCAAGTTGCTGCGCTCTTTTGCTCTGATTGGTCACTCTCAAGCCAATATGACGGCTCACACCCAGAGGCAGGGAGCCAGGCAGATCACGCTTAACTGCAATTGCTGGTCTGATTTTGTTAAAAACAAGACTTGTGAGTAAATCAGCAAACAGAATCAGCAAGATAATCGCCAAAGTGATTTTCCACACAGGCACAAACGCCGTCCACAGACTTGCAAGCAAGCCAATCAGTGCAAGCAGGGCTAACAGGTAGAAAGCATTTTTGGAGGGAAACGGAATCATTGCGATGCTGTTATTGACGCGGTGCTTCGATTTTTTCCAGAATACCGGCAAGTATCTGGTCAGTAGTATAGCCTTCGAGTTCCATTTCCGGTGCCAGTCCAACACGGTGACGCAATACGGGCAGGGCAATCTGCTTGATGTCATCCGGTGTGATGTAGTCGCGTGCGTGTAACATTGCCTGGGCACGGGCTGCGCTGATGAGTGAAATGCTGCCGCGTGGTCCCGCGCCTATGCTTAGCCCCTGCCAGTCGCGTGTGGCGCGCACAATGCGGACTGCATAGTCAATAATGCTTTTATCGGCGACCACATCTGCGGCGAGCTTCTGCATGGCGAGAATGCTTTCAGGTGTGGCAACTGCGCTGACCTTGGAGATATTAAGCTGGTTGCCTGTTTGATGATTGGTGACTGCGGCGACCATGAGTGATTCTTCTTCCGCTTCAGGGTATTTAATGTAAATTTTCAGGAGGAAACGATCCAGCTGTGCTTCGGGCAATGGATAAGTGCCTTCCTGTTCCAGCGGGTTCTGTGTGGCA
>JALVDQ010000457.1 GCA_027008885.1 Thiotrichaceae bacterium
TATATAGTGGTTTTCGTATTAAGAAACCACTATATATTGTGGTCACATTTTTTAGAAGCTAGTTCTCGGACAAGCTCCTAGGATTGGTCAGCCATGCGCAACCAACTGAACCCTGCTTGCTTGCGTAAACTCCACCAAGCCTGTGCAATTACATGCTCAACACTACAAAAAATATGTAAAAAACAGGGGGGATGGGTATACTCTTTTCTTTTTCTGTTACGACCTGGAATATGAATCAGTTTGATACTCTACAAGCCTACCTCCAGCCCTTTCTGGATATTTTTGATAACCAGCCGTGGTTTCAGGGAGGGGCTGTTTTTCTTATCACTTTTATTTTTGCTTCCCTGCTTTCCTGGATTATTTTCAGGATTCTCAAACTACTCACCAGCAGAACCAAAACTTATCTGGATGATCGTCTCTTAATTATTGCCAGACCACCCATTTATTACTCGCTGGTAATCACTGGCTTTTCTACAGCGGTGAGAATTATGCCGCTTTCTCTCAAACTCACTGATAATTTGATTAACGGCTTTCGTACCATCGGTGTTATTATCTGGATGGTAGCACTTATTCGGGTCGCCAAAATCATATTGCAGCAACTTGCCTGGGCTTCCAGAGAACACCGTTTGATACAGCCCCAGACACTTCCGCTGTTTGATAATCTCTCCAAAATCGTTATTTTTGCCATTGCGGGTTATATTGTCTTTCAGATCTGGGGAGTCGATATGACTGCCTGGGTTGCATCAGCGGGTATTGTTGGTTTGGCAGTGTCTTTTGCTGCAAAAGATACTCTTGCGAATTTATTTTCCGGCGTATTTATACTCGCAGATTCACCGTATAAAATCGGTGATTATGTTGTACTGGATGGCAATCAGCGAGGAAAAGTCACCCACATCGGCTTGCGCAGTACCCGTCTGGTGACACGCGATGATGTTGAAGTGACTGTACCAAACTCCATTATGGGCAACAGCAAGGTCACTAATCAGAGTGGCGGACCGAATCCAAAATTCAGGATTCGGGTTAAAGTAGGTGTTGCCTATGGCACTGACATCGACAAGGTGCGGGAAATCTTGCTGGACATATCCAGAAATGAACCACTGGTCACCAAAATGCCTGAACCCAGAGTGCGTTTTCGTAACTTTGGCGAATCAAGCCTCGATTTTGAACTGCTTTGCTGGATCGAAGACCCGGAGCTGCGCGGTCGAACACTGGATAAACTAAACGTAGCCACTTATAAACGCTTTAATCAGGAAAATATCGAAATCCCCTACTCCAAGCAAGATGTTTACATAAAGGAATTACCCAAAGGAATATAAAATGAAACAATATGAAAGTTATCAATGTGATGTATGCGGCAATGTCGTAGAAGTTCAGGAAGTTGGCGGAGGCGAACTGTATTGTTGCAAGCAGCCTATGAAGATGATCACCCCTGATTTAACCCTGGTCAATCTGCTAAAAGCATTTGCGGGTGAATCTCAGGCAAGAAACCGCTATGAATATTATGCCAAGGTTGCCCAGAAAGAAGGTTATCGAGATATTGGCGCACATTTTCAGCGCGCTGCAAATAATGAAAAACAACATGCAAAACTTGAACTTGCCTTACACAACCGCATGCAAAATAATACAAATGAATCCTGGGGAGATACTATCGCCAATCTTCAGGATGCGATTGCGGGAGAGAGTTATGAAAACCTGAGCATGTATCCAGATTTTGCAGAAATTGCCCGGCAGGAAGGACACGAAGAAGCCGCCCAACTGTTCAGCAAGATTGCCCAGGTCGAGGTCGAGCACGAAAAAATGTACCGGGAATTACTCGCACGCCTAAATTCAGGGCATGAATTTGAAAGTGATGAAGAAGAAGCCTGGATATGTGAGGTTTGTGGTCATGTCCATTATGGTAAAAAAGCACCTGAAGTATGCCCCGTATGCTCACATCCCAAACCGTATTTTTCACGCAAGCTTGAATCCAAATAAACCTGAACAGGCAGGTAGATACACAACCCATCCCCCCCTATTTTTATATATTTTAGGGGTGGATGGCTTTGAGCGCGGGACAATCTTGGCGAAACTCCCGGGAGTCTGCATCCATTAAAACTTTAGATATAACGAAACACACACCATGAAAATAGGCATTATAAGCGGCAGCCACCGAAACAATTCACAGAGCCTGAAAGTTGCCAGGCATATCGAAAAAACCTTGCTAAATAACAAGCTCGCAGATGAAACCTATCTGTTCAGCCTTGCTGGTAATCCACTGCCACTATGGGATGAAGCCATTTGGGATGGCGACCCTGCATGGCAAAAACGCCTGGCTCCAGTCTCAAAAGAATTAAGCAGCTGCGACGGTTTCGTTGTTATTGCTCCCGAATACCATGGGCAAGTTCCGGCGGGCTTGAAAAACTTCTTTCTTATGTGGAAATATGAGGTGTATCACAAACCGGCACTAATTGTTGGCGTATCATCAGCCGATGGTGGTGCTTACCCCGTTGCCGAGCTGCGCATGAGCAGTTATAAAAATAATCGAATTTGTTACCTGCCAGAACACCTTATCATTCGCCATGTCGAATCAGTATTAAACGACAGCCCTGAAGACAATAACAGCGATGCTGACAGTTATTTCAGGGAGCGTATTGAGTGGTCATTAGGCATTTTAAAGGAATATGCCATCGCTTTAAAAGCAGTGCGCAAAAGCGGTGTAACAGAGACTGAAAAGTTTACAAACGGGATGTAAGATCTGAGTATAATAAAAAATTCAAGTTTCAAATCTATTGTTACGCAGAGAAACACGAGATATTCGCAGAGAACCGCAGAGATTGTAAATATGCTGTTTTTGAACTCCGAAACTTGAGTAAAAAAATAATCTTTTATCGGCTGTTTTGTTAATGCTATCTTTCTCAACAGATAAATCTTGTATAATCTGTTAAATTTCTGCATCCCCGTTTCTTTTTACCTGCCTGAACCCTTAACAGCTCCACTATTCAGATTTTATAAGCACATGACAATACGTACTTTTCTGTTTTCTCTGGTATTTGTTTTAGCTATCTCGCCATTTGCTGTTTATTTGTTTCAGAATCTTTCTGATACTGAAACAACGCACGCCATTTCACAAGACAGCGTATCACTAGCCACACTAGCCAGTGTCAAAATCACATACCCGCGTACAAACAACCGAAAATCACCTATTGGCATAAATACCAATGAAGTCTATGAACAGGATTCGAGCATACCCTTTGTGGATCTTTTTCGTGTTGCCATGCCCTTTCACGAAAACATCCGCTGCCGTGCCAAGGACAGACCCTGCCTGACTTCGGCTGAAGTTGAATACGACCCGCAGGGCTGGGTAAAAAATTTGCATGGCGGCAAGGCAGGGACTTTCTTTCTGCGCAATGTGCAACTTGCCGCCCTGCCTGAGGGTGAATATACAGTGCTTTATGATGGCACGGGAAAGATAGAATACCTGCAAAATGCGAAACTTGTCTCTCGTACCCAGGGGCAGGATACTATCCGTTTTGACGCACGCTCGGACGGTTTTATGACGGCAGCCTTGCAGATAGTCGAATCCAGTCCCGAGAAGCCGCTGAGAAATATCCGCATAATCATGCCCGGCGGGATTTGCCAGAATAATCCCTATAAACAGGTCAAGGATGCTTCAGCCTGTGGCAATACGGGCTATCTGGCTTTTAAAAAGTATTACAAACAAATTATTTTTAACCCGGATTATCTGAACTTTATGAAAGACTTTAGTGTAATCCGCTTTATGCCCATGTCTGGCATTACACGCAATCCGGCAAAAACCTGGGCACAACGCCCTACAATGGAGAAAGCCACCTGGGGTGGTAATTATGGCTCACGCGGTGCTCCCCTGGAAATTCAGATTGCACTTGCCAACAAACTCGGAGCCGACCCCTGGCTGAATGTGCCTCATGCCGCAGATGATGATTATATGTATCATTTCGCGCGTTATGTGCATGATAATCTTTCACCCGAACTCACCCCGCATATCGAATACACCAATGAAGCATGGAATGTAAATTTCATCCACAATGAATACATGCAAAAAATGGGGATTGCGCAGCATCTTGACCAGAACGCACTGCTTGCCGGCTATAAATATTATGCCAAACGCGCCGTGGAATTTTTCAAAATATGGGAAGATGTCTATGGCGGACACGACAGATTTGTGAGAATCCTTGGCGGCTGGGACATTCGCCCCGACATCAGCGGCATTATGCTTGCCTATAACAATACCTACAAATCAGTCGATGCGCTGGCTATCGCACCCTATATCGGAGGCAACCTGCGCGGTTTTCGTGCCTCCAAAACGGTTGATGACATTTTCAGGCTGCTCACCGATAAAAAGTCCTACCGCTCACTACCCAAAATCATGCACGAACTGAAAAAGCACGCCAAACTTGCCAACGATTTTGCTGTCAGCCTGGTTGCCTATGAAGGCGGTCAGGGACTGGTTGACTGGGCAGCCAAAGACTATCTGCAACATCCAAATCCACTCTTTTTTGCCGCCAATCGTGATCCACGCATGGGCGACCTGTATCAAAGCCTTTATACTCAATGGCGCGACATGGGCGCCGATCTGTTTGTTGCCTTTAGCGCGCCACGAGCATTTAACGCCTCCGGCTGTTGGGGACTAAAAGAGCATATCAGACAGGAACCTGCCAAAGCACCAAAGCTTCTGGCAACATTACAGTTTATACAGAACAACCCCAAATGGTGGAGCTGGCGCAAAATAAAAAGCAGAAAAAAGCCCAGCCCCTCAAAGGTTGCTCACTACCTGCCCAAAATAGACCCTGACAAGCCAAGAATCGTGATTCGCCCGGCAAAAGGTGATCCTCAACACTTTTATCGCCTGGAAAACCCTCAGGCACTGAACCTGTTGCTCGAAGGAAAAACCTGGGACAAACGCGACATATCAGGAAAATGGCAGGTAAAATGGGACAAAACCTATCTCTATCTAAGCGTCAAGGTCTATGACAAGGAAGCCAGATCAGATTCAAGTGACCCTGCACAAGATGATTCCATCGAGTTTTTTATTGATGGCGATAACAGCCGTGGTAAATACTTCGACAAAAAAGATGACTACCACTTTATATTTCCCCGCAATACCCACAATACCCGCAATACCAATAATAGCACCAACACAGGCAAGGCAATCCTGAGCAGGCAAAACCCGCCCGGATTTACAGAACCCCTGCCCTATAAAATCATCGAAAAATACGACGGCTATGAACTACAAACTAAAATAAAATGGAGCAAACTGGGCATTAAAGCCGCGATTAGACACCGTCTCGGCATGGATGTCATTATCAATGATGACGACGATGGTGGAAAACGCGATGCCAGAATTGGCTGGAATACACATAAATCACAGCCACGTCCCAGAGACTTTGGAATGATTTTAATAAGTGGACGATAAGTGTAAGCCTGGGACAGCTACTACCTTTTATCCTGTAAAACTAGCCACAAAAAATAAAAATTGTTAGCCTATCATTATGGTTATCAATTACACACTTAAAAATTATCAGCTCAGGGAAACCACCAGGGGTAAGGGTATCATCAAGTACCTGCTGGTCGATGAACAGGGTAAAAAAAGAATTGTTTCGGCTATTGCAAACCTCGGGTTTGGCAACAAGGTCAAGTCGATTCATCCGATACATCACCGCGAGACTCCCCTGATTGATGTTTTGGCAAAAGCCGAGATCAATGAAAAAATTACCGTGGATTTTACCGAGTACAATAATAAATACCCGCGTGGTAGCTCGGTAGAAGCACGAAAAATTGAAGCAGTCAGAACAGATAAAATCAAGGATCCTTATGAGGATTCCCTGATTAGTGATTTTGAGTCAATACCAAAGCACAAATTTCGCTTGTTAAAGCTGCTGCTTGCATCTGTGCTGGCTGTTATTGCAATGTTGTTTGTTATCAACGGCTTCTTTTCAGGCGAATAAGGCGAATAAACAACCCTACCACTCTTCACTTAAAATCTACCACTTTTGTTGTTCGTCATTAAACTCAGGAAGCTCATACTGGCAACTCTTTATAAAAAATAAAAAAAAGCTATTCTAGGAGGCATGTATAAGACCTACACAATCAAAGCTTACAAATTTAAGGAAATATCCAGAGGCGTTGGATCAATTTCTTATTATCTGGTTGATGAGCTTGGGGAAAAGCGTGTTGTTACAGCAAAAGCCAAACGTGGCATCATCAAAAAGATAAAGTCTGTCAAGGCAATTCATCACCGTGAGACTCCTCTGGTGGAAGCACTCGCCAATTCATCTGTGAATGATACCATTGTGGTTGATTTTTCCTCTTTTAACAGGAAATTCCCACGTGTAAGCAATGGTAGCCAGTTTAGAAAAACAGCAAAATCAACACTGGCTGATTTTGATAACTCACACGCAATAACAACTCTGGATTCACTCGCAATTGATAAAATCAGATTGTTGCAACTTTTTATTATTGCCTGCCTCTGCGTTATTGTAATAATGGCAGTGTCTAACTTGTGGATGTATTAAGTAGGCACTGTCTTTTATCACCCATCCCCCCTGTTTTTCACATATTTTTGCAAAGTTGCGCAGGATTGCTGCAACCATACGCAACCAAGCAGATCTGCTTGGTTGCGTAAACTTCACCAATCTACATGCTGTCCCCCTCTGTCTTCTGTCCTCTGTCTTCCGTCTTCTGCTACCCATCCCCCCACTTTTTTACATATTTTTAATTTGCTGAGTAAGCCTTTTTGACTCACTCCAGCCATTAAACTAAACTTGCTGGTGTACGAAACAGTTTGGTATTTCTGTTATCAAACGGCGAAAGATAAATCACCGCTCTTACTTGTCCTTCACGCTCATCCGGAATAAAAATAATGAATGCAGAGATACTTATCAATATCACCCCCCAGGAATCACGGGTTGCTTTCCTTGAAAACAGTATT
>JALVDQ010000458.1 GCA_027008885.1 Thiotrichaceae bacterium
TTGTGACTCTCATGGTATCTACGCAAAATATGTAAAAAAGTGGGGGGATGGGTTATAAGCCAAAAGGATCTATGCAGCAGACTGAAAAACAATTTATAGAAAATTATGATATCCATCAATATGATGTTCCTTTGACGATGGTGGATATGGCAATTTTTTCGATCATTGATAACAAATTGAATGTGCTTCTGGTGGAGCGCAATATATTTCCCGAGAAAGGCAAACTCGCCTTGCCGGGTGGCTTTATTGACAAAAATAAAGACAGCGATCTGGAGGCAACCGCATTACGCAAACTAAAGCAGAAAACAGGTGTAAAACTTTCCTATCTTGAGCAGGTTGAATCGGTTGGCAATGCTACTCGTGACCCGCGTGGCTGGTCAGTTACTATTCTTTATTTTGCCTTGATTGACAGTGCCAAATTGAATAAAAAACTGATGTCCCGTTCTTACTGGCATCCTGTGGATGAGGTCAAGCATATTGCACTTGCCTTTGATCATAATTTGCTAGTGCAAAAGGCAGTCGCGCGCCTGCGTTCCAAAACACTTTATACCGCGCTGCCTATGGCATTACTGCCAGAAAAGTTTACACTCACGGAGCTACAAACAATTTTTGAAATTATTCTTTCCAGAAAACTGCCAGTGAAATCATTTCGTCGCAGAATGATGGATGCCGGTGTTGTTGAGGCCACGAATGAAAGTAAAATCAGCGGAAAACGTAAAGCACGGCTGTATAAATCAACAGGCATAAAAAAAGATTTTTATTTTCCTCGTCCCTTGCAGGCTTAGTTGTCTGTCCAGATAATAATCACAGAGCATCCAGAAACATGAACAAAGGCATTGCATTAATCCTTCTGGGTTACATTATCTGGGGGCTTTTTCCACTCTATTGGGTATTGCTAAAGCAGGTGCCGGCAACTGAGGTTTTAGCCCACCGAATGCTTTGGTCAGTTCCTGTATTAATTCTCTTTGTGGCTCTGGTAAAAAACTGGCGCAGCAGTTTTATGAGCGCAATAAAAGACAAAAAAGAGCTCGCCTGGCTATTGCTAACTGCCACCCTGATCACAATAAACTGGGGTGTCTACATCGTAGCAGTGAGTCTGGATCGGGTAGTTGAGGCAAGCATGGGGTATTTTCTTACTCCCTTGTTAAATATTCTTGGCGGCTTTTTAATCTTCAGGGAAAAAATCGGACGCCTAAAGATGTTGGCGATTTTATTTGCGGCTCTGGGCGTCTTTTATTACATCGCAAGCATCAGGCATTTTCCCTGGATAGGTCTGGTTCTTGGTTTTAGCTTTGCCACTTATGGAACCTTGAGAAAACTGATTAAAACCCCTGCCGTACCAGGGCTGCTGCTGGAGACGCTATGGCTGATTCCGCTGTCATTGGGCTATGTTCTGTATTTGCAATACACTCAGCAGAATGCTTTTGGCAATCTCTCTGTTGATATTGATATATGGCTAATACTTGCAGGTGTGGTAACGGTTATACCCCTGGTATTATTTACCAGTGGCGCACGTCTGTTGCCGATGACAACAAGCGGGATACTTTTTTATATTACGCCAAGTTTGCAATTTCTGGTTGGTGCCCTGGTTTTCCATGAGGCAATAGATTTTAAGCAGCTTATCGGCTTTATCGGAATCTGGACAGGTCTGGCTCTATACAGCTACGATTTATTACGTCACCAAAGTTGATAGCCCCAGACACAATAAACCCCGGCAAGCGGGGTTTATAAATCAAAAAAGTAACTGCTCAGTTAGGCTTTTTTGATAAAGAAAGTGAACTCGCCACCATCTTCGGCAGTAGAAACCAGCTCATTACCTGTTTGCTTGCAAAATGCTTCAAAATCTTTTACCGAACCTGGGTCAGTTGCAATAATCTTTAGTACCTGACCAGTTTCAAGACCGTTTATTGCTTTCTTGGCACGCAAGATGGGTAATGGGCAGTTAAGACCACGTGCGTCTAGTTCTTCATTAAAATCACTCATAGATTCTACTCCTCTATATTAGTTAAACCTGATATGCGCGCGGTACTTTATCATCAAATCCGTTAAATCGCACTATCTTTATATGTCAAAATCGACATTCATCGTATATTATTGTGCAAGTTATTTAATATTCAAGGATAAAAGTCGCTAAATGCAGTTTAATTTTACCAAAATGCATGGTCTGGGAAACGACTTTGTTGTCATAAACGGCATAGACCAGTCAATTTCACTCAGCCCAAAGCAGATAAAATTTATTGCTGACCGCCATTTTGGTATTGGCTGCGATCAGTTGTTACTGGTTGAGAAGTCAGAAGACAAGCGCGCCGACTTTCGTTATCGGATCTTTAACGCAAACGGCGAAGAAGTGGAGCAATGCGGCAATGGCGCACGCTGTTTTGCCGTGTTTGTGCGTGATGAAGGCTTGACGGATAAGACAGAAATACCAGTAATAACCAAAACCGGGCGAATCGTCCTGAAGGTTGAAGAGAATAACCAGGTTACTGTAAACATGGGCGTACCAGAACTACAGCCCGAAAACATTCCGTTTCTTGCAAAGAAGCAGGCTGACAGCTACACACTGGATATTGATGGCAAGGCAGTCACCCTGAGCGCCGTCTCAATGGGCAATCCACATGCGGTTATTCTGGTGGATGATGTAGAAAATGCGCCAGTAGCAGAACTGGGGCAGAAAATTCAAAAAGATCCATCTTTCCCCAATTCGGTTAACGTCGGTTTTATGCAGATTATTGACCGCAACAACATCCGTCTGCGAGTTTATGAAAGAGGCGTTGGAGAAACTCAGGCATGTGGCACAGGCGCCTGTGCCGCTGTTGTTGCCGGGCGTATTCGCAAGCTGCTGGGGGAAAAAGTGACGGTAAATTTACCCGGCGGAAATTTATCAATTCGCTGGGCAGGTGGGCAAAATCCGGTTATGATGACGGGCGCAACAGCAAGCGTATTTAAAGGCACAATTTCATTCTAAATGGGGATTATATGACTTCACAGGTCGGCAAAAATAAAAAGGCAAAAGACACAGAAGCTGAATCAAGCGCAACTGATACCATAATGGCTGACGCAATGATGGATGAATCCATTATTGTGGAATATCTGTCAACACACCCTGATTTTTTTCAGCGCCACGCAAATTTACTGGAAACCTTGCAGGTTCCTCATGGCACCGGTACCGTCTCGCTGATTGAGCGTCAGGTTGCGATTCTGCGCGAAAAAAGTCGTGATCTGGAAGAGCAGCTTAATGGCTTGATCCGCACAGCCCGTGGCAATGAGCAAATCGTCACGCGTTTGCAACATTTTACTCTCGAATTACTGCGTGCTGATAGCATTGATGATGTCATCACAACCTGCCACGAAATCCTGCGGGATGACTTTAACGCAGATTTCATCACCTTAAAGCTGATTGGCGATGAAAAATCCATGCACTTTATACCCGCAGACAAACCGGAACTTGCCCAGTTTGAAAAATTATTTACAAACAAAAAACCGGTTTGCGGTCGCCTGAAAGAAGAACAGCAGAGCTTCCTTTTTGGTAAAAATACCAATAGCGTTAATTCGGTGGCACTGATTCCGCTTTCCGGAGCAGAAAAAATGGGGATTCTGGCACTGGGCAGCAAAAACGAATCGCGCTTTCATCCAGGCATGGGAACCGTGTTTATCAGTCATCTCGGCGAGCTTATCTCCACCAGCCTGTCGCGCTATCTTAAATAGTCACGAATAAACAGAATCCCGCGTGTCAACTACGCCATCACAGCCATCACCTGCGCCACTGCAACAATTCACTGACTATCTGGAATATGAAAAAAAATATTCAAGGCACACGCTGAATGCCTACAAACGGGATTTAAGCCAGTTCAGGCAATGGTTATCACAGCAGCAATGCGATGATCTTCTTCAGGCGGATACGCTGCATGTGCGGAACTGGGTAGCCAGCCTTCATCGTCAGGGAATGGCTGGCAAGACATTGCAACGAAAACTTTCATCGCTGAGAAGCTTTTACCAGTTTTTGTTACGCCGACAATTACTCAAAAAAAATCCGGTAAATGATATTCGCGCACCCAAAACAGCCCGAAACCTGCCCGAGACGCTGGATCCTGACAGCTTAAGCCAGCTGCTTGAAATACCTGCTGACAGCATTCTGGCAATACGTGATCGCGCCATACTGGAACTGTTTTATTCTTCCGGTCTGCGTCTCTCGGAGCTGGTTAATCTGGACATCGACAGCATTAATCTCGCCGAGCAAAGCCTGCGTACCCTGGGCAAAGGCAATAAAACCAGAATCCTGCCAATTGGCAGCAAGGCACTTGAGGCACTCAGTGACTGGCTAAAGAAACGCCCTGGTCTGGCAAAAGCTGATGAACAGGCACTTTTTGTTAGTCAGCGCGGCAAACGCATCAGCACCAGATCAGTACAACTGCGCCTCAATTTCTGGCGTAAAAAACAGGGGCTGGAACAGCACATACACCCACATAAACTGCGTCACTCTTTCGCCAGTCATCTACTGGAATCATCGGGTGATTTGAGAGCAGTACAGGAATTATTAGGGCACGCCGATATTAGCACAACCCAAATTTATACCCATCTGGATTTTCAGCACCTCGCCAAAGTGTATGACAAGGCGCATCCACGCGCAAAGAAAAAGAAATAAAGAGCATTTGAGCAGTTACGGATATATTGCGTTTTCCGTGTGTTCCGTGGTTTGTATATACCCATCCCCCCCTGTTTTTACATATTTTTGCATTTAAACAGTTGTGTAGGGTCGGTGTAGCCATGCGCAAGCAACCGAATCCTGGTTTCTTGCGTAAACTTCACCGACCCTGCAACTCTATGCTCTGCTTTCTGTCCTCTGTCTTCTGTCCTCTGATACCCATCCCCCCTGTTTTTCACATATTTTTATATTTATAACTTGCAGTCTGTGTTAAGTTTATGCACACAGGCTGCGAACTAAATAATAAAAATCTTCACAAGAAAAGCCTATAATAAAAATATCTACATCAAATAAAAAACAAGAATCTGGCAAAAATCATGAAAACAAAACACGCTGTCGTATTCCACCAAAGTCTGTTTGCTTTGCTTTCCTTTATTGGTCTGTTGCTGTTTAGTGCGGCGCTCAACGCCAAACCGTTAAGCAAGGAAAAGGTACCAGAGCCGCTCAAGCCCTGGATAAGCTGGGCGTTATTCAATCAGGATAAGCAAAGTTGCACACATGCCTTTGATCAGGCACAGCAGGTTTTTTGCGCCTGGCCAGCAAGCCTCAAACTTGAGATAAACAAACATCAGGGCAGTTTCTCCCAGCAGTGGCAAGTGCAGGCTGAAAGCTGGGTCAGGCTTCCCGGTGACAGCAAGCTGTGGCCACACGATGTGCTTGATAATGGGCAAAAAGCCGTTGTTGTCAGTCATCAGGGCTATCCGGCAATTAAACTGGCAGCGGGTCAACATCTGCTGAGCGGCAAGTTCCTCTGGGAAAGCCTGCCGGAAACTTTGAGCATTCCGCCCAGTACCGGACTGATCCAGATTCGTCGTGATGGCAAGGCAGTTGATTTTCCGCGCATTAACCAGAAAGGGCAGTTGTGGCTGGACAAGTCATTGCAGCAAAAAAGCATTCAGGATGCGCTTGATGTGCAGATCTATCGCAAAATTGATGATGCACACCCGCTGCAGGTACAAACCCGCCTGATTTTGCATGTGGCAGGTCGTTCGCGTGATATCAGCTTTGCCAATATTCAGCTGGACGGCTTTATTCCGTTAAGACTCAAAAGCCAGTTGCCCGCGCGAATCAATCGCAAGGGCGACTTGCTGGTGCAGGTGCGCCCTGGCAACTGGCAGATTGATCTGGTTTCATACAAATCCGGCATGGTTAGTGAGCTAAAGTTACCCCAAACAGGGCAAAAAACAGGCGTAAACCTGCCCAAACAGGAAGTCTGGGTATTCAAGTCAAACCCTGCCCTGCGTCTGGCAGAAATCAGTGGTGTACCTGCGATTGATTCACGCCAGACACGTTTGCCGGATGAATGGCGATCCCTGCCCGCTTATCTGATGGATGCGAATAAAACCATGCGACTCAAAACACTGCAACGTGGCAGTGCTTCGCCTGAACCCAACCGTCTGAGATTGCGGCGTGCAATGTGGATGGATTTTGATGGTGGCGGCTACACCATTAATGATCACATTACAGGCACCATGAGTCGTGGCTGGCGTTTGGTGAGCGCGCCAGAACTGCAACTTGGTTCGGCAAGAATGGACGCTCAGGCACAATTTATTACCACCCTCGCAGGCGGGAAAGATACCGGCATTGAAGTACGCCGTGGAAAAATCAATCTGGAAGCAGCAAGTCGCTACACCGATTCACTTTCAAGCCTGCCCGCAAGCGGCTGGAAGCATGATTTTCAGCGTGTTAATACCACCTTGTTTTTAGCACCGGGCTGGAAACTGTTTTCTGCCTACGGCTCAGACAATTTGCCCAGAACCTGGCTGCAAAGCTGGACTCTGCTGGATATTTTTCTGGTGCTGATTATTGCCGTTGCTATCACACGCCTCTGGGACTGGAAATGGGGGCTGTTTGCATTACTCACCATGACCCTGATCTGGCATGAAACGGGTGCGCCAAAATACATCTGGCTCAACCTGATTGCAGCGATTGCACTGTTGCGGGTTCTGCCTGACGGTTTTTTCAAAAGACTGGTGTGGAGTTATCGCAATCTGGTTTTGCTGGTGCTGCTACTGATTATTATTCCCTTCAGCATCCATGAAGTACGCAATGGTCTGTATCCACAACTTGGCTTGTATTCGGATTATGCCTCGGTTTTCAGCACTCAATATTCTGAATATGCCCCGACTATGGAAGATGATACCGTGTTTATGGACAAGCCTGTGCAGATGCCGATGAGCGCACCGTCCATGACAGCGAGCAAGAAAATCTTCAGAAAAAAGAGTGCCGCTGGCAGTAGCAATGCCTATCTGAAAAAAGACAGGCGCGCCTCTAATGTTGTCAATCAGATGCTGGATCCCAATGCCAATATCCAGACGGGTCCCGGCTTGCCAACCTGGGACTGGCAAGCGGTTTATTTTTCCTGGAATAGTCCGGTCAAACAGGATCAGAAACTTGAACTTACCTTGTTATCACCGGGGGTCAACCTGCTGCTGAATTTTTTGCGGGTCATCTTTTTGCTGATTTTAATCTGGCGTTTGTTGCGGGTGATTTCAAACGACAAAAAAAGTATCAAAAAAGGGGGGGATGGGTTTCACTTTAAACTGCCAGCACTGTCCTCTGTGTTTAATAGCCGTTTCTTTAAGAACGGTGTATTTGGCAATAAACAAAACCTTGTTTCAATGCTGATGTTGCCACTGCTTGCAGTGCTGCTTTTGGCTCCCCAGGCGCATCTGATGGCAGCAGAAAAAATACCGCCGCAATCTGCCAAGCCACCGCAATCCGCTGCCCCACAGCAAACAGCTTTCCCCAGCGAAGCCATGCTGCAAACGCTGCAACAGCGTCTGCTTGAAAAACCGGATTGTCTGCCAGATTGCGCCCAGATTGAAGCCATGCGACTGGAGCTTGCGGGGCAGGAACTGCGTATTTACCTGCAACTACACAGTGCTGCAAAGGTTGCCGTGCCGCTGCCAGGGAATCGTGATCAATGGCAAGCCGAACAGGTTCTGCTGGATAATGCAGCCGCTAAAAATCTGTATCGGGATAATAACGGCGTTCTCTGGATTGGTCTTGAAAAAGGTATTAGCAATATCATCATGCAGGGTCGTCTTCCAAAGCAGCCACAGATACAGCTGGGCTTGCCGCTGCCACCAAAATATGTGGAATGGAAAGGTACAGGCTGGACGGTTGAGGGTATTCGTGAAAACCATGTCCCCGCACAACAGCTTCAACTGCTACGCAAGCAGGAAAAGAAAACAGCCCGAGGTCAGAATCAGGCGCAGGGCATAGCAGACCAGTTTTCTGCGGATAATAACTACCTGCCACCCCTGTTGCAGGTTGAGCGTACCCTGCATCTGGGGCTGGACTGGTTTGTTGATACCCGCGTCACACGTCTGTCACCAACGGGTACACCACTGAGCATGAAGATTCCTCTGTTGCCTGGTGAATCGGTACTCAGCAATGCTTACAGCGTAAAAAATGGCAAATTACTGATTAATATGTCATCGACACAACGCAGTATCCAGTGGCAGTCACAAATTCCGGTGGCTGATCAGCTTAGCCTGGTCGCTACCCGAGAAAGTGGTTTGATCGAATCCTGGAAGCTGGACATTAGCCCTATCTGGCACGTTGTGATCAGTGGTATTCCTGAAATTCACCATGAGAACCAGACCTCGGTGTGGTTGCCTGAGTGGCAACCCTGGCCAGGTGAAAAAGTTGAACTGCAAGTCAGCCGTCCGCAGGGTATCGCGGGGCGCACCCTCACCATCGAGCGCAGTATTCTCAATTCACATATTGGCAAGCGTTTGCGCGATACACAACTGATCCTGAAAATACGCAGCAGTCGCGGTGGACAGCATCCGATCATATTGCCCGAACATGCCGAACTGATTTCGGTGAAAATTGATGGCAAATTGCAACCAGTACGACAGCAGCAACGCAAGGTCAGCCTGCCGATTTCTCCGGGTGAGCAAACCATTATGCTGAACTGGCGCAGTAACGAGCCCATCACCAGCAAAATCACCATGCTACCTGTAAATGTTGGTATAGATAATGTCAATAGCAGCCTGCAACTGGCTCTTGGCAGGGATCGCTGGATACTTTTCACGCATGGTCCAACCATGGGTCCAGCGGTTCTTTTCTGGGGTGTGTTGCTGGTTATCCTGCTTGCTTCCGTGATTCTCGGCAGAATTAAAAACAGCCCGCTAAAAGCCTGGCAGTGGTTTTTGCTGGGTGCCGGTCTGAGTCTGGCAACGCCACTAATGATTATTATCGTGGTGGGCTGGCTGCTGGCGTTAAGCTATCGCCCCATGCTCAAGGAAGTGCAAAGTCGCCTGCTTTTCAATGGCGCACAAATTCTGCTGGTATTACTGACACTGATCGCGCTTGGCTCGTTATTTTTCGCGCTACAACAGGGCTTGCTCGGTTGGCCAGACATGCAGATTGCCGGGAATGCTTCAAATGCCTGGGAATTACGCTGGTATCAGGACAGATCAGGGGCTGACTTGCCACAACCCTGGGTGTTCTCGGTTCCCTTGCTGGTGTATCGAATACTGATGCTGTTATGGTCGCTGTGGCTGGCATTTTCACTCATAAGCTGGTTACGCCAGGGCTGGCATAATTTTGCTGAAGGTGGATTATGGCGCAAAGGAAAAAAGCGCGTGAAGAATGTTAAAAACGATAAAAGCTGAATCCAAATATGAACAGGGAGGCTGTTCGAGAATATGAGTCGTCGGTAGTAGGTGAAACCTGTTGATTTACTCAAATGCGTAATCCAACATAGTTGCCACGATTTTGTCGGATTACGCTTGGGCTAATCCGACCTACAAAACACAGCTTTGAGCCACTACCGAGTCGTCATAGCCCCCCCCTTGATTCAGTCAGGAGAGTCATTCTTGAAAAAATAAACAGGTTTTAACCTTTTTTATGCTTGTTTCTGCCTGCCTGAAGCAAGTGTAACCGCAGAACCAGTGCGTAATCCCTTTTGGCGCGGACTTTCGCATAAGCAAAACGCTCCAGCCTGTAAGCCTGTGCGCGACGGAAATCGTTTTCTGCATACTGTTTTTGAGCAGAAACATAGGCCTTTTCACAAGGCTTGTCATCACAGGCATAAGTATTGAAAGAAAGTAAAAGTAAAGCTGTAGCAATTAGTGTGTTGCGTAACATAATATAATTCCCCAATTATAAAAATATTAAAATGTAAGCATATTAGAATAAGCTAACGTACTTAAAACGCGCGCATTATAGGATTTCATTTCTTGAAGTCAACAACTTTTATTAAAAATACAAATAGTGTTCATCAATAAAGAAAATCGGGGAGTTAGTGTCATGTTTTGCTATATTGGTTCAATATGAATACAGATAATGACACAATAGCAGCAATAGCAACGCCAGCAGGTCGCGGAGGCGTAGCTATTATCAGGGTTTCAGGCAAATTGGTGACAACCATAGCAGAAGCTGTCGTGGGTACTCTGCCCACACCCTTTAAGGCAAGCCACAAATTATTTAAAGATAAAAATGCTGAACTGATTGATGATGGCGTGGTGATTTACTTTCCGGCGCCACGTTCTTTTACGGGTGAAGATGTGCTTGAATTGCAAGGTCATGGTAGTCCGGTAGTCATGGATATGTTGCTACAACGATGCATAGAACTGGGCGCAAGAATCGCAAGACCAGGTGAGTTTTCCGAACGCGCCTTTCTTAATGACAAGCTTGATCTGACCCAGGCAGAGGCAATCGCAGACCTGATTGATTCAGGCTCGCGGCAGGCAGCACGCTCGGCGCTGCGTTCCTTGCAGGGTGATTTTTCGCAGGCAATTAATTCTTTATTAAGCAAGATGATCGAGCTGCGTGTCTATGTCGAGGCGGCGCTGGACTTTCCTGAAGAAGAAATTGATTTTCTTGCAGACCCACATGTTTTGCAGCGACTTGAAGCGATCCAAACAGAGTTAAGAGAGATCACCGAAAAAGCACAGCAGGGCAGTTTGTTACGCAATGGTATACACCTTGTGATTATCGGCAAGCCGAATGCGGGCAAATCCAGCCTGCTGAATGCGCTGGCAGGCAATGATACTGCCATTGTCACTGAAATTGCCGGAACCACCCGCGATGTTCTGCGAGAAACCATTGATCTGGATGGTTTACCCTTGCATCTTGTTGATACCGCAGGACTGCGTGAGAGTGATGATCCTGTTGAAAAAATCGGTATTGAACGCGCCTGGAAAGCAATCGAAAAAGCCGATATTGCTTTGCTGCTGCAAGATGATTCGCATGAGGAAACACAGCTCGATACGCATTTAAAGGAAATCGTGGATAAACTCCCCGATGGATTACCCTTGCTCGTCGTTCACAACAAAATTGACCTGAGCCACAAACAGGCAGGCAAACAGGGCAATAAAATTTACCTCTCAGCAAAACACAAGCAGGGTATCGACCTGCTAAAAACAGAACTAAAACAACGTATTGGCTACCATGATAGCACTGAAGATATTTTTATTGCACGCCGTCGTCATCTACAGTCTTTGGCAAAAACACAGGAATTTGTTAAGCATGCCGAACAGCAACTGGTCGAATTTAATGCCGGCGAATTGATGGCAGAAGAGCTACGTCTGGCACAGGATGAACTTGGGCAGATCACCGGAAAATTCACATCAGATGACCTGCTGGGTGAAATTTTCAGCAGTTTTTGTATTGGCAAATAAATCTGATCCAAATCCTGCAAGATGTGTCTCTAATCAAGATGTGTCTCTAATGGAAAAGCGTAAGCATCCAGGCAAAATTAATTTAACAAAAATTTTGTTTCCTGTTTTTTGATATTCAAGGCATTGCAGAAGGAGCATGGTTTAGCTATGTGACTGCAGCAATAACGCAGAAGATCAGAAAATAAGATCAAAATTGTTAGATTTATTATACTTAGGTACTTATAGTAAACAGGTAGATAATTATCAAATATTCAGGAAACAATATGAGCAATACATTAAAAGTAGGCGATACAGTTGCTGATTTTTCAGCACCAGCAACATCTGGCTTGAACTTTAAACTCTCTGATTACAAGGGAAAATCGAATCTGGTTCTTTATTTTTATCCTAAAGATAGCACGCCCGGCTGCACCACAGAGGGAAAAGATTTTCGTGACCGCTATGAACAATTCAGATCACTGGATACAGAGATTTTTGGTATTTCCAGAGACAGCATGAAACGCCATGAGAATTTTAAAGCGAAGCATTTTTTTCCCTTTGAGTTAATATCAGATGAGTCTGGTGAGGTTTGTGAGCTTTTCGGTGTATGGCAACTGAAAAAAAACTTTGGCAAGGAATACATGGGAATTGTGCGCACTACCTTTCTGCTTGATAAAGAAGGTGTTGTACGCCAAATCTGGGACAAGGTAAAAGTCAAGGGACACGCAGACGAAGTTCTGGAAGCAGTAAAAGCATTGCAAGGGGAATAATATTATGAAAATAGAAGTATTGGGGCAAACAGAATTACGCCTTCTTGACTGGGACGAGGACGGCATGGACATAGATTTGGGGAAAATGCCACGCTTTAGTGCCCTCGCCATGTTTGTAGCATCATTGGGGCGTTGCACTTTTGCCGTGATTGATCATTACGCAATGCGTATGGATGTCACCATAGAAAATATCGTCACTAAACTGGAATGGGATTTTGAGAGTGAGCCAACCCGTTTTAAAACAATCAAAATGGATATTTACTGGCCGGAACTGCCAGAAAATCGCTTAAAATCGGTTGAACGCGCAGCGCACAAATGCGCTATCTCAAATACCATACGCGATTGTGTCGATATTCAGGTCAAGGTGCATATTTCTGCCGAGACATAGCTTTGGGATATCGTTCTGGGGCATAGCTCCGGGGCATGCTTCAGGACATAGCTCGAAGCATCGCTCCAAAGTATTCGGAGATATGCGTATTATTCTCTCAGGCGATAAAATTCCAGGACAAAGTCATCGAAAGCATCCTCTTCTATCGCCTTGCGTATGTCTCGCATAAGCTCCTGATAGTAGTACAGATTATGGATAGTATTGAGGTGCGCGCCAAGTATTTCCTTGCATTTGTCGAGATGTCGCAGGTATGAGCGCGAATAATTTTGACAGGTATAGCAGCCACACTGTTCATCAATGGGGCGGGTATCGTGCTGATGTTTACTGTTGCGGATATTCATTTCACCATAACGGGTAAACAGATTGCCATTGCGGGCGTTGCGTGTAGGAATAACGCAATCAAACATATCAATGCCACGCTTTACTGATTCGACAATATCTGCGGGTTTGCCGACTCCCATAAGGTAGCGAGGTTTGTCTTGAGGTAGCAGCGGGGTTGTATGTTCCAAAATTTTGTCGCGTTCGTGTTTGGGTTCGCCGACTGATAGTCCACCAATGGCATAGCCGTCAAAACTAATATCAATGAGACCCTCGGCAGACTGGCTACGCAGCTCTTCATACATACCACCTTGCACAATAGCAAAAAGTGCTGCCGGATTGTCGGCATGTGCCAGCTTGCTGCGTTTTGCCCAGCGCAATGAGAGTTCCATTGATTCTCTGGCTTCGCTTAGTGTTGCCGGATAGGGGGTGCATTCATCGAAAATCATCACAATATCCGAGCCAAGTTCCCTTTGAATCTGCATTGAACTTTCGGGTGAGAGCAGAAATTTTTCTCCATTGACCGGCGAGCGAAAATGTACGCCTTCTTCCGTTATTTTTCTGATTTTGGCGAGTGAAAACACCTGAAAGCCGCCTGAGTCTGTGAGAATCGGTTTTTTCCAGTTCATAAAATCATGCAGGTCGCCGTGTTTCTGGATAATTTCAGTGCCGGGACGCAGCATCAGGTGAAACGTGTTGCCTAAAATAATTTCCGCGCCAAGTGCTTCAACTTCTTCGGGTTTCATGGATTTAACCGTGCCATAGGTGCCGACAGGCATAAAGGCAGGTGTCTCAATAGTGCCTCTGGGAAATGTCAGTTTTGCCCGCCGTGCCAGGTTGTTTGGCGAATGATCTAAATGTTTTAGTTCAAAGAGTAAATGAGACATATTGCTTCCAAAAATAAATACAGTTTATGCGTCTTCTCAAAAATAAACAAACAGAAAACAAGCAACTTAGTATTTAATAATATACTAATGCTTTTTTTAAATTAAATCATTGACTTATGTATCTCTCTTTGTTGACAGGTCGGGGGGTTATCTGCCATTATCAGTGGCAATAATATCTATAATTTAAACAAAACACCGTCTACGGAGAATATGAATGCAATATAATTTAAAAGTAACATTATTGGCAGCTTCGCTGTCATTGGCAATCGCGCCGGCAGTTTACGCAACCAATGGTATGGCACCAACCGGTCTGGGTCAGGTTCACAAGGCTATGGGTGGGGCTGCCGTGGGGAACCCACAAAATACAACAAGCTTGATGACAAACCCGGCTGCAGGTTCATTTGTTGATGATGGCTTTGATGTCGGGCTGGAAATTTTTAATCCTGATCGTTCTGCAAAGAGTAATCTGCCAGCGGGTCCAGGTTCGCCAGGGGGCGTTAGTTTTTCAGGAAATGGCAAGAAAAACTTCTTGATCCCGGAAGTAGGCTATAAAAAGAGTGTTGGTAAATATGCCCTGGGAATTTCCATGTACGGAAACGGGGGTATGAATACCAAATACAAGACAAGCCCGGTATTTCCCACAGGAAATCCTGCGCAGCCGTTTGCTCCTATGAATGGTGGAGCACCAGGTGCAACAGGTATAAATCTTGAGCAACTCTTCATTGCGCCAACAATTTCTACCAAACTGAATGATAAACACAGTGTCGGTTTGGCTGTAAATTTAGTCATGCAAAAATTTAAAGCCCAGGGTATTGGTGCGTTTCAGGGTGATCCGCGAGCCAACCCAAATGAGCTGAAAGCATTTACAAACCCTGGCGCAAGCACTGCAACGGGAATTAGTCCCCAGATAGGCTGGATGGGGAAATTAAATGACAAATTTACTGTGGGTGCGTCTTATCGTTTCAAGACCAAAATGAGTGCCTTTAAAAAGTATAAGGGATTATTCGCAGATCATGGTAAACTGGATGTTCCTGCGGCACTGACTATTGGTGCTTCTGCAAAAGTTTCAGCAAAAACCACACTTGCATTTGATATTCAGAAAATCTACTACTCTGATGTAACTGCCATGGCTAATGGTTTTGATGCGCGTGGTCGCTTTGGTGACAAGAATGGTCCTGGCTTTGGCTGGGATGACCAGACCATCTATAAATTTGGCATAAAAACACAGGCAACCCCCAAGTTGGCAGTGATGGCTGGATATAATCACGGCAAGGCTCCACTGGACTCAAAAGACACATTCTTTAATGTATTGGCGCCTGCTACCGTTGAAGATCATCTGTCTTTGGGTTTTGAATACAGTTTGAGCAAGGATTCATCAATCATCGGTTCTTATACGCATACCTTTAAAAATACGATTAAAGGCGATCTTGCAAATGCTCACCAGCCATTTGACCTGAGCATGGAGCAGGATGCAGCTGGAATAGCATACAGCAAGCGTTTTTAGACTATAATGTAAACTGGCTCTGAATTTACTGATTCAGTGAAATTAATGCGATGAAATCCGCAAGTTTCTGATTTTACAGTTATTTAACAAATGTTTGCTTATACTAAAGTAAACTATAAGTGAGTACGGTTGTGCTCACTAAATCTACTATCAAAGTCAACATCTTGCTCGCTGATTCAGAAATTTGAAGCTGGTTTATTTAAATGAAATACAGAGGAATATTACGATGATAAAGAGAACAGCTGTTGTTTTGGCTACGGGTTTACTGGCTGCATCACCACTGATGGCGGCAGACTTTATGGATGCTGCCTGGGCAAAGCAGGCGTGTGATACATGGAATAAAACGCCGGTATTAACAAATCAACTTGCTCAAATGCCGGGCGATATGTTTGGTGATGGTTATAAATGGATTAAAAACAATGCGGGCAGAGGCTATAAACTGATTCAGATTTATCGTGATGGCAATGGCTGCGGCGCAAAGAAAGCTATCCAGTTGACCATAGCAGACAAGAATGGTAAAGCCATGTGCATATATGGTGGAAAGCCTGATGGCAAGAAAATGAATTTCAATGTCGATTATGTTATGCACGCGACCGATGCCAACTGGACATGCATGGGCTCAGGAAAATGCGGTGTCATGGGATCAATGATGACAGGCAAACTAAAGTTTAAGGGACCCAAAATGGAAGCAATGAAGGTAATGAAGCCCTTTGCGGAATTTTTAAAGTTGACCGGAAAAGTCCCCGGAGCAAAGACTGCATGTAAATAGTCAGCTATTTTTATAATGTAGCCACAAAAAGCCAGAGTCGTACTCTGGTTTTTTTGTTTTAAAAATATGTAAAAAAAGGGGGGGATGGGTATCAGAAGACTGAGGACGGAGGACAGAAGACAGAAAGCAGAGCATAGAATTGTAGGATCGGTGAAGTTTACGCAAGCAACCAGATTCGAGCCACAATGGTCGGTTTCGCAAGACTACACCGACCCTACCTGAGTTTTTATAATGTTAACTCCGTGGTTCTCTGCGAAAAACTCTGCGACTCTCTGCGTTACATAAACTGAATGACTGAAATCAGTGTTTCTATGCTGTTTTTGAACTCCGAAACTTGAGTTAAAAATATGTAAAAAAAGGGGGGATGGGTTTCTATATGGGAAACTATGGCTCTTTGAAAAACAAATGAGTTTTCTTTAAAATTCGGGCTTGACGCGAATAATTTAGATGCGTATTATTCGCGCTCTTCTGTTTTCTCATGTAAGCTTGAGGAGATAAGTCTGAAGAAAATCGTCGGGGTATAGCGCAGTCTGGTAGCGCGCCTGCTTTGGGTGCAGGATGTCGGGAGTTCGAATCTCTCTACCCCGACCAGTTTTATGGTTGGTATACAAACTCGGTGGTTCTTGATATTGCGCCTGTAGCTCAACTGGATAGAGCAACAGCCTTCTAAGCCGTAGGTTGCAGGTTCGAGTCCTGCCAGGCGCGCCATTAGGTATGGTCGCCATAGTTTGGCTTGTCATATTTTTATGGTGGGTATAGCTCAGTTGGTAGAGCCCCGGCTTGTGATGCCGGTCGTCGTGGGTTCGAGTCCCATTACCCACCCCAGATTTATTCTGTTGATATTATTCAACAGATGTATTTTTTCCCATTCGGGTTATACAAGCACAAAATTGCACTGTATAATCTCGGCTTTTTGCGAAAGTGGCGGAATTGGTAGACGCGCTGGATTTAGGTTCCAGTGTCGCAAGACGTGAGAGTTCGAGTCTCTCCTTTCGCACCATTTTTTTCTAGTATTGCTAATGATCACAGACTCCCTGAACAAGCAAATAGGCAGCAGGATTGTTTCTGTCGTTGTATTTACGATACTGGACTTTTACTTTTGATACATAAAAATACTCAGGCAGTCAGCCTGTACGAGGTTTATTGAATGCAAGTTTCAGTTGAAGCTACCGGAAATATCGAGCGCAAACTATCTGTTGTCGTGCCAGCAGAAGAAATTAACAAAGAAGTCGATGTGCGTTTAAAAAAAATGCGGAATCGGGTCAGAATCGACGGCTTTCGTCCAGGCAAAGTCCCCCTGAGTGTTGTGAGCCAGCAATATGGTGATGCAGTCTTTCAGGAAGTTGTTGGTGAATTATTTAAATCAACTTTCAATGAGGCTTTGAAAAAGGAAGGCTTGAGAGCAGCAGGCTTGCCAAAAATAGAGACAAAAACACTGGAACCCGGTAAAGATCTGGAATATACAGCAACCTTTGAGATTTACCCTGATTTTGAAATTGCCGACGTTTCTGAAATGGAGGTCAAAAAACCTGTTGTGAAAGTGACTGCCGCAGATGTTGACAAAATGATAGAAACTCTGCAAAAACAGCAACAGAACTGGAAAGAAGTTGAGCGTGAAGCGCAAGAAGGTGATCTGCTTTCAATTGACTTTAAGGGCACGATAGACGGGAAAGAGTTTGAAGGCGGTTCCGCTGAAGATTATGCTGTCGAATTAGGTGCGGGTCGCATGCTTGAAGATTTTGAGAATGCGCTACCAGGAATGAAGGCAGGTGATGAAAAAGATATAGATGTTTCTTTTCCAGAGGATTATCCTTCTGAAGAACTCAAAGGAAAAACAGCACAGTTTCATTTAAAAGTTAATAAAGTGAGTGAGCCAGAACTCCCCGAGATCAATACCGAATTTATCAAAAAATTCGGTATTGAAGATGGTACCAAAAAGAGTTTCAAGGAAGAAGTCAAGGCAAATATGGAGCGCGAACTGGAGCAGCGTGTAAAGAGTCGTGTAAAACAGACTGTTATGGAAGGCTTGCATGATATACATGAAGTTGACTTGCCAGAAGCGTTGATTGAAGATGAAATTAAACAACTCAGAAATGAAGTCGCTGAAAACGCCCAGGGCGAAGATTTGTCCAAGCTTCCTGATGATTTATTTAAAGAACAGGCCAGACGGCGGGTTAAACTGGGTTTAATCGTTGGTAATATTATTAACAAAAACAAGCTGGAAAAAGATCAACAGCGCGTTGATGATATGCTTGAATCTCTTGCCGCAAGCTATGAAGACCCTAAAGCACTAATCGAATATTACCGTAGCAATCAGGAAGCCATGCAGACGATTGAAGCCGCGGTAATGGAAGAAATGATTGTCGAGTGGACTCTGGAAAAAGCCAAAGTGGTTGAAGAGAAAATGAAATTTTCCGAGCTGGTGGGAGCGTAGTGCAATATGACGAGCAATATAACAATGAGCATAAATAATAATCATAGCGAAGCAGGTGCTACGATACAATCACAAGCTATTGGACTCATTCCAATGGTTGTTGAACAAACCTCGCGTGGAGAAAGATCCTACGATATATACTCACGCCTGCTAAAGGAAAGGGTTATTTTTGTTGTTGGTCAAATAGAAGATCACATGGCAAACCTGATCGTTGCACAGCTCTTGTTTCTGGAATCTGAAAACCCTGAAAAAGACATTCATCTCTACATTAATTCTCCGGGCGGAGTGGTAACTGCAGGCATGGCTATTTACGATACCATGCAGTTTATCAAACCCAAGGTAAGCACTTTGTGTATTGGTCAGGCTGCCAGTATGGGGGCAGTATTGCTGGCAGGTGGTGAAAAAGGTAAACGCTATGCCTTGCCGCACTCGCGTGTCATGATTCATCAGCCTTTGGGCGGTTTTCAGGGGCAGGCAGCAGATATTGATATTCATGCCAAAGAAATATTAAAAATACGTGAAGAATTAAATCGTGTATTGGCAAAGCACTCAGGTCAGTCTATGGAGACAATATCCCAGGATACAGACAGGGATAACTTCATGGATGCCAAAATGGCAAAGGATTATGGTCTGATTGACGAAGTTCTGGATATCAGAAACAAGTAAGCGATCTGTGAGGTCGCTTCATAAATACTCGTGGATGACCGCTTTCTGACTCGCTGTACCCATCAATACAACTAGTACATGCTACGCTTTGAAAAAAAACTAACATCCAAAAAAACACCTGATACCAGCCTGGTTCTGGATAAAGATCAGCGCGAGAGAAGCCGCCTGAAAGTCACGCTGGAGGATGGTCGTGAGGCGGGTTTATTCTTTGAAAAAGGCACAACCTTTCGAGATGGTGATTTGATTATTAGTGCTGATGGCGCGGTTGTGGTGGAGATCAGGGCGGCAACGGAAACCGTTTCAACTGTCAGATGTGATGATCCTTTGCTGCTGGCGAAAGCCTGTTATCACCTGGGCAATCGTCATGTGCCGTTGCAGATTGAATCTGGCAGGGTGCGCTATCAGCACGATCATGTGCTGGATGATATGCTGCGTGGTTTGGGTCTGGAAGTGGTGTGCGAAGAAGCACCTTTTCAGCCAGAGCCGGGGGCTTATGGTGGCAGTAGCCATCACTCGCATTCACATTCTCACGGTCACGGTCACGGTCACGGTCATAGCCATGGTCACAGCCACTCGCATGACTGATTCACTGGCTTTACTCAAATTAATGCAATTATGCAGCCCGACACTGCCGGTTGGTGCATTTGCCTATTCGCAGGGGCTGGAATCTGCCATTGAAACCGGTCTGCTTAAGGATAAAAACAGTCTGCAACAGTGGTTGCTGGATGCGCTGTCACTCAGTTTGCAATATGTTGATTTACCCGTTTTTGCGCGACTTTATCAGGCATGGCAGGATAATGATTTTAGGGCTGTTTTATACTGGAATCAAAACCTGCGCGCGCAACGCGAAACCCATGAACTGCGCGAGGAAGATCATCACATGGGTCTGGCGTTAATGCGTTTATTAGACAACCTCGGCTTTAGCGAGATTGCCACTTTGCGAGATCAGGCTGACACGAGCTTATCCTTTGTGATGCTGTTTAGCCTCGCTGCGTGCCGCTGGGATATCCCCCGCGAACAGGCGGCTAACGGTTTTGTCTGGTCATGGCTGGAAAACCAGATAGCCGCAGGCATCAAGCTAATACCACTGGGACAAACCGACGGACAAAAAATCATGGCGCAAGTATTACCCGAAATCCCTGAAATTGTCACACATGGCTTGAAGCTTGAGGATAATGAGATTGGTGCCAGCTTGCCCATGATGGCGATATTAAGTTCACAACATGAAACACAATATTCAAGGCTATTTCGTTCTTGATATCTATAGAACCACAAACTCCCCTCTTTAATCAAAGAGGGATCGGGGGAAATTTATGAGCAATAAAGATGTACTTCGCGTTGGTGTAGGTGGTCCGGTCGGTTCCGGTAAAACCGCACTGCTTCGCCAGCTATGCGAAAAAATGCAGAAAAATTACAATATGGCGGTGGTCACCAATGATATTTATACCCGCGAGGATGCCGAATTTTTATTGCGCCACAATGCGCTGGATGCTGACCGCATTATGGGTGTAGAAACCGGCGGCTGCCCGCATACCGCAATCCGCGAAGATGCCTCTATCAATCTGTCGGCGGTGGATACATTGTGCGAGCGCTTTCCTGATCTTGATTTTGTGATTATTGAAAGCGGTGGCGATAATTTAAGCGCCACCTTTAGCCCCGAGTTGTCGGATTTGACTATCTACGTTATTGATGTTGCCGCAGGCGACAAGATTCCGCGCAAGGGTGGTCCCGGCATTACCAAATCTGACCTGCT
>JALVDQ010000459.1 GCA_027008885.1 Thiotrichaceae bacterium
GGTTACCAAAACCAAAAAAATGATTTAACAAGCTATGACCTAAATAAGTTAGTAAATACTGAAGAACTTGCAAAAAATCTGGATGCAACTAACAGAATTAAACAAACCAACTCATCAGAACTTGCAAGCTTAGAGCACAAGGTTATTCATCAATTATTAACAAATTATGAATCTAAAGGTCCTGAATCCATGCAGGGTTGGCTAGATAGTGATTGGTGGCTTACGGGGCTTCCTCAGCAATATGTGAGGTTTAGAGAAAGTAATCAAGATTTAACTCTATTTTTAACAAGTGATAATACGTTACTGGAAAAAGGAGGAAGAGGGCAAAATCCTGTGCCTATGGCAAATGATAGTGTGCGATTTGATACAAAAAAGCTTCAAAATTTATGGCTTATAAGAGATTATAAAGCTTTGCTTAAAAAGCAAGCAAAAAAATCAAATATAACAATAGAGGAAACAGAGTTGATATATGGTGAAATTAATTTACCTATCTATAAAGACCTTAAACCAGATCAGTTTGTATACCATGAGCAGTTGGGATTGGCTGAAGAATCACAGGAGAGTGTATGCTAGATAAAGCAATTACAGAATTTTTAGATAATAAAAAACAAGATTATTTAAAAAAGCATATTAAGACGAATACTTCGGATGAAGACAAGCTTAAATTTACCCAGGAAGCTAATGAAAAATATACACTTGAAAACTGGTTAATTGATGCTTCGTCCCGTGCTAAACAGCTATCCCTTACATCGCACCCTGCTAAATTCGTTCACCCAAATGCTAAGGTAAGTAGCATTATTGTAGAAGCCCAAAGAGCCAATGATGGGTTACTTCGCTCTGGTAATGTTGATGTTGAATTAGATGTATTCGGAAATGCAGCAGCATTAGATGTTGAAAAATTTCTAAGGTTAGAACTACAAGATGCAAAAACAGTTCTACAACACCTGGATAAAAACACCGATGAGATTAAAAGCCAATTTACAACCAAAAATATCAATTATAATGAAGTCAGAGATGGCTTTATGAAAATTAAACATTCAGATTTAGAGCAAACGAGCGAAAAACTAAAACAAGTTTATTTTCCTGTCGGTGATGATTATCACTTGCTCTCAATTCTTAATGCCTCTGGCATTATTTATAAATTAAAACAAAGAATTAATGATCTGCGATTCTCTGAGGAAAATAAAAAATTAAGAGAAGAACTTAAAAAAACAAAGCCTTCGGAAATAAGCGGAACAATTACAGAAATCTATGATTTAACATCAGTGGGTTATGGTGGAACAAAACCACAAAATATAAGTACCTTAAATAACCAAAATGGAGGCGTAAGTACATTATTATCATCCATGCCCCCCGTTTTAGAAAAACGCCAAACTCAACCACCCAAATATGATTTTTTTGATGATTGTTTATGGGCAGGTTTGTTTAAAAATGATTTTGAACAATTTCATAATGTATTGAGCTGGCGCAAAAATAATATTGAAATTCGGGATATGCGTGATGGCATTGTTCTTAATTCAATTACCAAACTTAAACGATTAGTTGAAAATATTCGAGAAATATCTAAAGGCTGGTCTGATAGCGATACCTATAATAACTTACCACTTTGGCAAAAAATTTGGCTGGATAATAAGTACGCAGA
>JALVDQ010000460.1 GCA_027008885.1 Thiotrichaceae bacterium
TGCCAACAACCCCCTGGACCAAAAACGCAGACGGACAGGGACCCGCGTGGTCAAATTCACTCTTTGAGGACAATGCCGAGTTTGGACTGGGTATGCGTATCGCCTCGGATAATCACATGCGCCGCGCAAAACAGCTTATCCAGGAATTAAAAGAACACTTGCCACAGGACGAAGTAGAGGTTCTGCTAAAATCAAAGCAGCGTATCGGACTGGAATTAAGGGAACACCGCAGACGTGTCAAAATACTTAAAGAAAATTTGCAAAAAATGCTTGATGCTGGCTCGAATAGCATTGCACCAGAAAACACAGCAAAAGCAAAAGAATTATTATCCATTGCAGATCATCTGGTGAGGCGAAGTGTGTGGCTTGTTGGCGGCGATGGCTGGGCGTATGACATTGGCTCGGCAGGTCTTGATCATGTGCTTGCCAGCGGGCGCAATATCAATGTTCTGGTGCTGGATACCGAGGTCTATTCCAATACCGGCGGGCAGATGTCAAAAGCCACCCCGACAGGAGTAGCTGCAAAATTCGCCTCTGCGGGTAAAAGTATTGGCAAAAAAGACATTGCGATGCAGGCAATTTCTTATGGCAACGTTTATGTCGCGCGTATTGCCATGGGAGCAAATCCGCAGCAGACACTTACCGCCATGCGTGAAGCAGAAGAATATGATGGTCCTTCACTGATTCTGGCATACAGCCCCTGCATAGCTCATGGTTATGATTTAAAAGATGGTTTGGTACAGCAGGATTTAGCCGTCAAAAGTGGCTACTGGCCATTAATTCGTTATAACCCGATACTGCGTAGCGCGGCACAAAAACCCTTCTTGCTGGACTCACCACGACCAAAAATTGATCTCAAGGAATATGCCTATAATGAAATGCGTTACAAGGTTCTCTTAAAAACCAATCCCAGGGAAGCAGAACACCTCATAGAACTGGCACAGGAACAGGTCAACCTGCGCTGGGAAACCTATGAATACATGTCAAAAATGGGCGCTTCTGATTTTAATCCGGTATATAAATCAGAAAGAGAGAATCAGGAGACTGCATAGGAATATCAGGAATAAAAGCACCAGTGACAGGAAGTGCATTGAAAAATATATAAAAAACAGGGGGGATGGGTGGCAGAAGACAGAAGACAGAAGACAGAGGGCAGAGTATGTAATCTGCGTTGAGTGCGCGAAACGCGGGATGGTGTGTTTCTAATTACCGCTCCCGTATTTGTTCTTGAATACAGACTACGCAAAATATATGAAAAACAGGGGGATGGGTGTTTCTGAGGACAGAGGGCAGAGCGGGCAGAGCTACGGTACTTTTTAGAGAAGATTTAAACTCAAGTTTCGGAGATCAAAGTTGAATCCATCCAGCATAGAAACACCGATTTCAGTCATTAGTTTAAGTAATGCAGAGAATCGCAGAGTTTTTTCGCAGAGAACATGGAGTGCAACAATCTCTGCGGTTCTCTGCGTAACGATAGATTTGAACTCCGAAACTTGAAAACAAAGATACAATATCAATATCAATATCAATCCATTAGTTTGCAAAATAAAAGACCATCAATCCGGTTTATTTAAACAAGTTTTTTTGACATGCTATAATTCTGGGAAAGGAAAAAGAATAAACCGGAAATAATAAATACC
>JALVDQ010000461.1 GCA_027008885.1 Thiotrichaceae bacterium
GGCGGTTTTTGAACCATGCCCAAATTTTGTTAGCATCAAATAATAACAAACTAAATAAAAATTGTTTAATGCTTGATATGGAAGATTTCTCAGTTGTTGATAAAACAATATCATTACATAATGAAATAAAAGAGCTAGGATACCCAGTTGCGATTACGTTACAAGCATATTTGAAAAGAACTGAGACAGATATTCAAAAATTAATAGAAAATGGAAGCATGGTAAGGCTAGTAAAAGGTGCTTTTACGGCTCGACCAGAAGTATCATTTACAAAACAAAGTGATATAAAGAAAAACTATTATAAGCTTGTTAAATTAATGTTTTCCAAGTCAGCTAAAAAAACCGGATTTTATCCTGTGATTGCTACACATGATGAAGAAGTTCAACAATTTGCTACTGATGAAGCAAGAAAAAATGAGTGGGAAAAAGGAAGCTATGAATTTGAAATGCTTTTAGGTGTCAGATTTAATTTGGCACAAGAACTTGTTAATAGAGGTGAGCGGGTTCGGTTATATATGCCATTTGGAAAGGATTGGTGGCCATATGCTATCAGGCGGATAGGAGAAAATCCTAGAAATGGTTTGTTGTTGGTTCGCTCATTAATAAACTAACTTTGTGTTATTTAAGTTAATTTTTTGGTAGTTTCTCAATGAACAGCAAGTTTGTGTAGCCAAGTGAGGCAAATAAAAATCTAACAATACGCTTAAAAATGGACTTGCCTACCGCAGGGGGAGTTCAACGGTTTGTAGTTTCGGTTGAGCTTGTGCCAGATTTTGGTTTTGTGCCAGTTAATCCGGCAAGCCCTTTAGCTTGGCGTTAGATTTTACCAGGTTGTAAAAGACGGTGCATTCTCAAACTGAGTTGCTATCAAATACATTGAAAAGTAAAAGGTTTAGAGCTATAGCTTAAGTTATCTCAAGTCAAAAGATAATTGCCCCTGTGGTAAAAAAGAAAAACTGAGTACCTTTTTTTGAAAATGCATAACATCAAAAAAATGTGCCGTCTATTAAGAGGAAACAGAACTCAAACCTCTGTTTTCTTGCAAAGTTTGCAAATAGTTTGTGGTTTATGTAAACAATCCCGCAGGTTTAAAAGAATTGATCCGTGCCATTAGTTAACTGTTGAAGGCATAAATTGTGCTAACTATTAACAGTAGCAGGCATTATTGCAAACAATTCACCTGCAATTTTTCAGGCGATTGCTCTTTTATTAAGCTTATCCTAAACTCAAAGTTTCCAGCGAATGGCAGGCAGGCTGAGGTCCCAACAGGGTGCCAAAAAACATGTTTTAAAAGAAGCAGAATACCTGTTTTCTGGATATATGACTTGACAGATTTATTCCGCCAATTCAATTGCTTGTCAATGCGTTCATAAAATCTAATTTCTGAGTAACTGAAATTTAATCAATACATTGTTTTTTTGACGCTCTAGACTTCAACCACTGATTATTTACTGGCTTCTTGATCAAGCTGGGTGATTCGTGCTCCTGATTACTTTTTTTTAGTGCGCGTTTTAGGCATTATCCGACATTCCGCACCTCAGTATTCAATTTCCAGAATATAATTTCTCATACTCAGTCCCCAAAAGTCTTACTATTAAGAAATGATACTGATTCATATTTAAAACAATAGCTTGCAACTC
>JALVDQ010000462.1 GCA_027008885.1 Thiotrichaceae bacterium
AAAATATCTTAAAGAAGAACCTATAAGCTTTATTAGCAAGGCAAATGTTATTTCCCAGGCTAAATCAAACAAGCATACGCGCAGCATGACTGCCGTTGATTTGTGGAGGCGTTATCTTGACGGTAGCATTATTCTCATCGGCAGTGAAGCAACCGCTCTTTTCCGTTTGCTGGAAATACTGGAGACACTCAGGGACGAGCAGGAAAGTCTGCCTGCGCTAATTATTGCGACTCCGGCGGGTTTTGCAGGTGCCAGTGAAGCCAAGCAAATTCTCTGGGAAAATCATAAAGAGCTTGCAATTCCATGTATTACTCTTTTGGGGACTCGCGGAAGCAATAATTTAACTGCGACAGCAATGAATACCTTATTAAAGTTACATAGCGAGAAGTCAGACAGGTTCTAAGTTCAAGAGAATAATTGAACATAATTTTTGTTTGCTTGTCATAATTGTTGCCAATCATAAAATAATAGGAAGCAATAAAAATGAAAAGCTTAACAAATCGTATTTATTTCACTCACCTTTCCACCTACATCTCCTCTGGTTTTGTTCTGTTACTCTTGCTCTTGTCGTTCACGAATGTTTATGCTGACGGGCGAACGAACTGGATGCCAGCTTATTATAATTCTCCCGTGCGTATTGACGTTATTGATGATAGCGGGCATTACCTGAAACAGTATCCGGCAAATTCCAGGGCTCATAATACCCAAAGAGCCTATCTTGAAGCAGTAAAAGGCAGACGCTACAAGATCAGGATTCGCAATAACAGCGGTCGGCGCATAGGTGTGGTCATTGCAGTAGATGGACGAAATATCCTTAACGGGAAAAAATCCTATCTTCGCAGTAATGAAAAAATGTATGTACTGGATCCGTATGAGACCTCAAGTTACATGGGCTGGAGAACAGGAAAAAACAGGGTAAACCGTTTTTACTTTACCTCAGCGGGTGATTCCTATTCAAATGCCTGGGGAGACCGCTCAGCAATGGGGGTTATCGCGGTTGCTGTTTTCAATGAAAGACCGCAGTATTACCGTAGAAAACAGCGAAATGATTTTAATAAAATGGCTCCATCAGCCCGCCGTTCATATAGCGAGTCTGCCGGCACCGGATTTGGTCGGGAAGAATATTCACCAAGTGTCAGGGTTAATTTTGTTGCACAGAGGAATCCTGCCTACAAATACTTTTACAAGTATGAGTGGAGAAGCACACTGTGTAAGCGTCGAATTATAAAATGTTACCAATATGAGAGTCACAGGCGTAATAAAAACCGCTTCTGGCCTGATGATGATAATGACTATGCACCTTATCCTCCCAATTATCCACGTTACAGATCCTGGGATGAATTTGATTCAAACAGGTAATTCTTTCCTGTCCGGGAAGAGTGTAGGGTTGCTGGAGTTTACGCAACCAACCAGGATTCGGTTGGTTGCGCACGGCTGCACCAACCCTACGGCGTAACCCGACAAGCTTATATTTAAGTACCCGCTCAAAATTAATTTTGCTTGGGTAGTTACCCTGTTTCGCCAGCGTAGTCGGCGATTCCAGGGTTATCAGAAACACCCACCAGTTTTGGACGATTTATTTTGGGGAGTTTAAGTACATTATCCTTGTCCTTGCTCGCCAAAATATAGTCACGCACGACGTCCCACATCAGGCGCCCATCAGGTACGCGGTTTACGGTTGCCCAGCCTGCCAGTTTGTATTTTTTGTCTGGATCTATTTTCTCGCCATTATCCAGACGTGCATCAGTGATGCGTTTGTAAAGTTTCTTGTTAGGATCAATAGTGTAATCAAGCCCGCCAACACGCACCATATCACCGCCTGACTGCAAATAGGGGTCAGGGTCAAACAGGTTGTCGGCTATTTGCTCAAGTGTTTCAAGCAGGGCTTTTCCTGTAATTTCGCTTACATAGGTTTCTGCATAGGTCATGGAGCACTGCGTCATTACATCTTCCATTGTAATCCAGTCGCCTTTCAGTGTTGTTGTTCCCCAGCGAACTCCGGCTGAGAAGGAGATATCTGCCTTGTATTCATGGCGTAGTGCATTACACAAAACCTGATCCCAGGTTCCCATAAAATTACCGCGTCGATACAGGGTGCGGTCTGCTATTGCCAGTTTTTCGGTAAGGATTTCATCGTAGGTTTTACCCACGCGCGCTTTATTGAACTTGTATTTTTCATTGCGCGCTTCATTGATTTTTTCATCATATTTGGTGCTGCGCATTTGCGAAAGGTAGGCTTCCATTTCTTTGTCAGCAGGCAGCCAGTTGGTTATTACGGGCTTCATGGTGTAGTGCATCCTGGTTTTGCCATCACTGAAGTCAAAATCCATGATCCCGACAAATTTGCCATTGGAGCCTGCATTGGTAACCCAGCAGCGGTTTCCTTCCTTGCTTTTGACTTCAATGGGTTTGGGCATACCATCGTGTGTATGACCGCCAAAAATGGCATCAATGCCAGGGACGTTTTCGCCCATTTTTACATCGACATCCATGCCGTTATGTGAAAGCAAAACAACCGCATCCGGTTTTTCTTCACTGCGGATTTTTTTGACCAGATTTGTCATGTCATCTTCACGCAGACCAAAAGACCAGTCAGGGAAAAATTCAGGCGGGTTGGCATTAGCGGTTCTTGGGAAAGCCTGCCCGACTACTGCAATGCGTTTGCCAGCTATTTTTTTCATAACATAGGGCTGGAAAGCATAGCCTGCATCTTCATCATAAAGACCCAGACCGTTATTCTTTTCAACCAGTTCGGCGTATGCGTCTTCCATCAGCGAGTCTTCTTTGACACGCACATTCTGACCAATGAAGTCCCCTTTGAAAAGTGCCACATTACTCAGGACTTCTGCTTCTTTATAGGTAAATTCCCAGTGACCGATCATTACGTCTACGCCCAGGATATTGGATGCTTCAACCATGTCCACGCCGCGAGTCCAGAGCGATGTGCCCGAGCCTTGCCAAAGGTCGCCACCATCCAGAGTGATCGTGTTTTCGACGCCTCCTGCTTGTTTGCGTAACATATCAAGGAGTGTTTTTATGTGTGAATAGCCACCCGTTTTGCCGTATTTTTTTGCCGCATTAAAGAAGTCAAGATAGGTATACGCATAAGCCTCTGGTCCATCCAGTGGCAAATCCATTTTTTCCAGCAGTTTTTTTCCAACAATGTGGGGAGGTCTGCCTCTTGCTGGTCCTACGCCAAGATTTACATTGGGTTCACGAAAGTAGACAGGTAAGAGCTGCCCGTGAACATCCGTGGTATGCAGGATTCTTGCCTGCCCCTTTTTGGGTACACTATAAAAATCTTTTGGCATGGCGACTTCCTTCGCCTGGCTCTGAGCCTGTGCTTTTTGCGCTAACCAGGGTAAAGCACCTGCGCCTGTAGCCCCCATTGCTAGTATTTTTATAAATGTACGTTTATCCATTGTTGGCATTATTTGTTCTCCTAAGTTGATTCTGTTACCCATTAAACCGCCTAGTATACTACAAGAACTGGTTTCTTGAATGATTTTATGTTACTGTTTTTATTTAAGAATATAACGATTTTCTAATTTTCTCTGGTACGGGTGTATGTGTCGGCATAATAGCCATGGCAGCGCTTTTTTATCGGTATATCCGGAAAATAGACTTGTATTTTTTGTAATTGCCATGATAATCGGCATTTTAACCTGTTGGAGTAATAAAACGTGAGTATAGTAAGCCTGACGGATGATTCATTTGAGCAAGATGTTATAAAAAGTAGTACCCCGGTTTTGGTCGATTATTGGGCGGAGTGGTGCGGACCCTGTAAATCTATTGCTCCGATTCTGGAAGAAATCGCAGAGGAGTATGAAGGCAGACTTGTCGTCGGCAAGCTGAATATTGATGAAAATACCGATACTGCACCTAAGTATGGTATACGCGGCATACCAACTCTCATGCTTTTCAAGGACGGGGAAGTTGAGGCAACCAAGGTTGGTGCCTTGAATAAATCCCAGCTGACGGCGTTTATAGATCAAAATATTTAAGAGTCTGTGTAATTATTCTCGGGCAGGCTCCTGGTACTTCGGGCTTGTTTGAATAAATTAGTGTTCAGCATTTACACACAAATGCTGGACACTATCAAAAACTCGTGTTAGCCTCTGCGCTGTTATGTGATTGCGCTCGGCAATTCGTGCAAATAATTTAATAAATTCGCTTTATTCTTCACAAAAAACAATATAGCTCCATGTGAGACTTGTGAAGAGTTATGTGGGAGTATTCTTAGTCGCAGTTAGTGATAATTAGCGGTAATTAGCGATAAAGAGTATAACCTTGAAGCTCTATATCTGAGTAATCATTACCCAAGTTTCAATATATCCTGACGAATTATCGTAGTTTCCAATTTTCATAATATTTCAAAATTTATCTATTTGTATTCCAGTAATTTAATCTATTCATAACCTGACAAACCATAAGAATCCAATGAATCTCTCTGAACTTAAACAAAAATCACCTAATGAAATTATAGCCATTGCCAGGGAAAGAGGTGTCGATGGCATGTCGCGCGCTCGCAAGCAGGATATTATTTTCGCCATATTAAAGGCAGCGGCAAAAGCCAAGGAAGATATATATGGCGATGGCGTTTTGGAAATATTACAGGATGGATTTGGCTTTTTACGTTCCAGTGACAGTAATTATGTTGCCGGAGCTGATGATATTTATGTTTCACCCAGCCAGATACGGCGTTTCGGGCTAAGAACAGGGGACACGGTTGCCGGAAAAATTCGCACACCAAAAGATAACGAACGTTATTTTGCGCTGTTAAAAGTTGATACCATTAACTACGAACCGCCAGAAAATGCACGCAACAAGATTCTGTTTGAAAACCTGACGCCGTTGCATCCTGATGAACGTATCCGCATGGAACGTGGTAATGGCAGCACCGAAGACATTACTGCACGCGTGATTGATATTGTTGCGCCCATTGGTAAAGGTCAGCGTGGTTTGATAATCGCACCACCAAAGGCTGGTAAAACCATGATGCTGCAAAACATTGCACAAAGCATCGCCACCAACCAGCCCGATGCACATCTGATCGTTCTGCTAATTGATGAGCGCCCTGAAGAAGTCACAGAAATGTCACGCATGGTAAAAGGTGAGGTGGTCTCCTCCACATTTGACGAGCCTGCCGCACGCCATGTTCAGGTCGCAGAGATTGTTATCGAAAAAGCCAAACGTCTGGTCGAGCATAAACAGGATGTTGTTATCCTGCTGGACTCCATTACCCGTTTGGCGCGTGCCTACAATACCGTCGTGCCTTCATCAGGAAAAGTCTTGACAGGTGGTGTTGATGCCAACGCACTGCACCGTCCCAAACGCTTTTTTGGTGCAGCACGAAACCTTGAAGAAGGGGGTAGCCTGACAATTCTTGCAACCGCACTGATTGATACTGGCTCGAAGATGGATGAAGTTATCTACGAAGAATTTAAAGGCACGGGTAACTCTGAATTACACCTGGATCGTAAAATCTCGGAAAAACGTGTTTTCCCTGCGATTAACGTCAATCGCTCGGGTACACGTCGGGAAGAACTACTGGTTGATGAAGAAGAACTTCAGGCACTCTGGATTTTACGCAAATTCCTGCATCCGATGGATGAAGTCGAAGCCATGGAATTTCTCTTTGACCGCTTGCAGAAAACAACCACCAATGAAGAATTTTTTAATGCCATGAAAGGGTAATTGCTTGTGGAAAAGGCTATAGCCCGGGCAAACAAACTTAAAAATTCCTATATAAACCTTGCGTCAGCCCGTTTAGGCGCAAAAGCAATTTACGCAACTGACGACTTTTTTGCTGACAAGCAACGCATGTTGCTTGATTCTGATCCTGTATTTATAGAAGACAAATATGATGATCATTGCAAATGGATGGATGGCTGGGAATCTCGTCGCAAACGCACTCCCGGGCATGATTATTGTGATGTTGTATAAGTTAAAGTGATGGAGTATCACCCTTTTGGGAGCCAGCTCTTTTTCCCGCTTTGTGCAAGCCGCTTTCTGATATTAGTTGCGCCTGCTGCTAAAAAATAGAGCGAAACAGCCTGAAACTATTTATCAGCAACGGCAAACAGGGGGTTAATTACCATAAAGGCACCTGGCATCACTACCTTTTGCCATTAAATGATAATGCTGAATTTATCGTGATAGATCGTATCGCGGATGATAATAACTGCGTGGAAGAAAGAATAGAAAATGTGGAGATATCTTTAGCCTGAATCCTCTGTTCTCTGTCTTCAGTCCTTTACTACCCATCCCCCCCTTTTTTTATATATTTTTGCATAGCCCGTAGCCCGTATGGAGCTTTGCGAAATACGGGACGTGATATGCACTAATCCCTTTCAAACTCATAGATAAAATCAAAACCATATTTATCGGCAGACGTTTTTGCTTCAAACGAGAGGCGTTTGTTGATTCTGTATTCAATGGCTATTTTTTGTGCGCTGTCGAACAGACCCACCAGGTAACGTACATAGAGACGGGGTCCGAGTCGTTTGCCAAGCGATAATTCACTTTTTCTATAGTTGGTATTGGTGACAATATTGACATCATCCAGTCCGAGTGATGAGCCGATACTGTGCAATAAACTGTCGTTGCCGGTAATCCCTAGCCCCCGCACCGCTGACATCAATAATGCGCTTTCCCTGCCTGTCGAGGTTGAAAGGCTGTGACCCGTGAGCAGAAAACTCAATGCCTCACTTTCCGGAAGAGCTGGCTCAGAGAATATCTTTGATTTGGGATTAAGCAGGTTGCCACCAAGATGAACCCCAACCAGGTATTTATCCACCTTGCGCGTGGCACGAATATCCATACCAATAATTTTGGGAGAGCCGTTAAAAATCAA
>JALVDQ010000463.1 GCA_027008885.1 Thiotrichaceae bacterium
TCATTATGCTCGCCGTTATTCCAGTGATGACCATGCGCGTCTTTGCCGAGGAGCGCATGAATAAAACCTTGACGCTGTTGCTGTCTTCACCACTGTCTTCAACACAAATCGTACTCGGCAAGTTTCTGGCACTGCTTTTGTTTATTTTGCTACTGGTGTTAATGATTAGCCTGATGCCCCTCTCTTTGACTCTCGGAACCAGCCTCGACTGGGGCATGGTGTTTAGCTCTTCGCTGGGTCTGTTATTACTCCTGAGTTCATTTGCGGCAGCAGGAATATATCTGTCATCACTAAGCGCACAACCAATCATTGCGGCAGTCAGCAGCTTTGGACTGCTGCTGTTTCTGGTAATACTTTACCTCTCTGGCAGCTCACAAAGCAATAGCAGTGAAGTATTTGTTTATCTGTCACATTTCAGTCATTTTCTGCCTTTTCTGGATGGCTATCTGGATAGCAGCGACGTAGTTTATTATCTATTGTTCATTGTTGGCTTTCTGATTTTAACCATCCGTAAACTTGATAATGACCGCTTGTTAGGGTGAATTAGGGGAAAGTAATGAATAAAAAATCAAAAATTGCACTGCGCTTGCAGAACCTCGTTTTTTACATTCTGTTTTTGACCATGATCGGTCTGCTCGCGTGGCTGGGCAAAACCTATCACAAGGGCTATGACCTGACACATAACCAGCTAAATTCGCTGAATGAATCCACCCAAAAACTGCTGCGAAACTTGAAGCAGCCGCTCAAGTTTGTTGCTTTTGTACCGGATGATGCCACCGTGCATAGCGGACTGAAAAAGTTTGTAGAAAAATACCGCAAGGTCAAAAAAGATACTACGCTGGAATTTGTTAACCCTGATCTTGATCCACAACGCGCCAAACAGGAAGGTATAGAATACAGCGGACAACTGCTGATTAAACTTGGCGACAAAAGTGAAGCAATTAATAGCGTGGACGAGCAGCTAATCGTTAATGTATTGCAGCGGCTTTCACGCGAAAAAAAGCGTCTGGTGATCTTTATCGAAGGACACGGTGAACGCGACCCCTTTGATGACAAGTCCAGCGGCATGTCCAAATTTGTCAGTAAAATGCAAAAGCAGGGCTTTAAAATCCAGCCGCATAATCTCCTGCGTACCCAGTCAATCCCTCAAAATACCAGCTTTGTAGTGATTGCTGCACCAAACAAGGATTATCTGGATGGCGAAGTCAAAATCCTCAGTGACTATATTAAAAAAGGCGGCAATCTGCTGTGGCTAAATGAACCCGGCGGCATTTTCTCCCTGGATGATCTGGAGCAGCAACTTGGACTGGAAATCCAGGAAGGCACCCTGCTGGATGCCAATACCGCCTTGCAAAATATGCTCGGTATAAAGCACCCCGCCGTGATTGCGATTATTGATTATAGCGATTCCAAACTGACTACCGATTTAACTACGCACACACTCTTCCCGTTTGCGACTGCCATAGAAAAAACTGAGGAAAACGAAGAAAGCAATGAAAACAAGGATGAAGCTGGTGATCAAAGCAGCGACAAATCAGCAACAAAAAACGCCTGGAAATACCAGCCGCTACTGACCACACTACCCACCAGCTGGCTTGAGTTTGGAGACCTTCAGGGCAATGTAAAATACGATGATGAAACCGACAAGCCCGGTCCGCTGGACATCGCGCAGGCATTAACGCGCCCAAAAACCGATTCAAAAAAACAGCAACGTGTGTTTGTAATTGGCGACAGCAACTTTATGCTCAACAGTTTTATTGGACAGGGCAGCAATCTGGAACTTGCCAGCAACATCTTTAATTGGCTTGGCGAAGATGATGAACTGCTCTCAATCAAGCCCGTCACCGCACCAGATAGCACACTCAACCTGCCAGGCTGGGCGCTCTATGGCTCGGCACTGTTTTTTCTGCTAATTCTGCCGATAGGACTGCTATTGTTTGGGTTCATACGCTGGATAAGGCGCAGAAAGCGTTAGGAGTGTCGAATTGTGCTTGGACCAGGAGCTTGTCCGAGAATAGTGAACCTACTGCGGAAAAGCTGAATCTGGCTAGATTTTTCCTCAATTTTTGTTAAATAGAATCACTATTCGCCTCAAATTGATAAAAAAATCTCGCTCAAATCAGCTTTCCCTCGCTATGCCCCATATTTCCAGACAGATTCTAAACTAATTTTATGCAATCCTTTAATAATTATCGTATGATTGTCATTCCTTTATTGAGAAAAATCAATCATGAAAAAAATATCTTTAATCTTCATTATTTTATTCCTTTTTACAAATCTTTTTGCCAAAGAGTCCGGCGGGATTATGGATGATTTTAAGGCAAAACAGGTTGCAGAACACACCTGGGTTATTTTAGGTCCAACTGGCGAGCCCAGCGTAGCTAACCGGGGCTTTATGAATAACCCTGCTTTTGTTATTACTGACAAAAGCGTCATCGTATTTGATCCGGGTTCCAGCAAACAGGTTGGTGAAGCTCTTGTTAAAAAAATTCGCAAACACACAGACAAACCAATCACGCATATATTTGACAGCCATGTGCATGGTGATCACTGGCTGGGCAATCAAGGCATAAAGAAGGCTTTTCCTAAAGTAAAAATTTATGCGCATCCTGTCATGATTGAAGAAGCCAGGGCAGGAGAAGCCGAAAGCTGGATCAAGTTAATGGACAAGCTTACCGAAGGTGCCACCGCTGGAACTGAAGCGGTCATACCAGAGAATCAGCTAAAAGATGGCGAACAGATCAAGATTGATAACATCACCATAAAATCACATTTAAGCGAAATCGCACACACCAAAACAGATGCCATGTTTGAAATCATGCAGGACAAAGTGCTTGTTACGGGTGACAATGCCTTTAACAATCGTATGCCACGTCTTGATGACGGCAGCTATAAAGGCAATATGAAAGCAATAGATACCGCACTGGCACTGGATGTCTCCGTCGTTATTCCAGGACATGGAGAAACAGGAGGCAAGGAAGTTTTGACAAATTTTAAAAAATTCCTGAGCACTATTTATACGAATGTCCAGAGCTTGCTTAATGAGGATATGGAAGCATTTGAAATGAAGCCACTAATAATAGAAAAACTGCAAGATTATAAAAACTGGGACAACTTTGATGGAGCGATTGGCAAGTTAATCAGTATTGCTGTACTTGAAGTGGAAAATGAGTAGGGAATGCATTGGATTAGCGCAGCATAATCCAGCATAGTGCACGCTCCTGTCGGGTTACGCTCAGGCTGACCCGACAAAACACAGGTTTGACTCACACCCTCCACGCTACACTCATTAAAATTTCATAAAAAATCATATCCATGTCCTATACTCCAGAAAGATGTTCCGATAACAATAAAAAATCTGTAATAAATAATTGAGATACTGCCCTGACAGGCTTTAAAACAAAGGAGAAACAAATGCTTAGAAAAACACTTTTTAGCGGACTGATACTATCAATTTTTATGGCTCTTCCGGCAATGGCTGAATATCCATCCAAGCCAATTACTGTTATTGTCCCTTCCAAAGCGGGGGGTTCTACGGACAGAACGGCAAGAATGATTACCGAAGTTGCGAAAATGCAAAACAAGGGCTTTGAGTTTGTGATCAAAGATATTCCCGGTTCTGGCGGTCAAAAGGGATTTGAAGCAATAAGTCGTGCAAAACCTGATGGATATACGATTGGACTGGTGTTTACTCCCCAGCTTGTGGCTCATATTGTATCCAAGCGCGCCAAGTATACTCTGGACAGTTTTCATGTTATTGGCAATGTCGCACAGGACCCTGCCATCGTTGTTGTGCCAAAAGATAGCGACATCAAGTCATTAGCTGATCTTGCCAAAAAAGCCAAAAAGAGCGCATTAACCGTTGCGGTGAATGGTATTGGTTCTGATGACTTTCTTGCTGCCAAGGCATTTGAAGCTCAGGCAGGCGTGAAATTTAATCTCTTGCCAACCAAAGGATCGACAGAACAAAAAGCAGGTATTCTGGGTGGTCATGTTGATGCCGCATTTATGAATCTGTCTCAGATGATTGCCCAGCATAAGGCGGGTGATGCACATATTATTGCACTGCTCTCGGAAGAGCGTAATGAAAACCTGCCTGATATTAAAACCAGCAAGGAGCAGGGATATGAAGTTTATATGACAGCAACTCGTGGCGTGGTTGCGCCTGCCAAGGTAGACGCCAAAATACTCGCAAAACTGGATGAAATACTTGCCAAAGTTGTTGCCAGTGATGAATTTAAAGCTAAGGCAAAAAAGGGTTCCATCTACCTGCTTCCCAAAACGGGTGCAGATTACCTTGATTATCTAAAAAGCTTGCAAGCTGATACGCAAGCGGTATACGACAAGGCTCCCTGGTAACGGAAGGCGATTTAATAATGCCAAAAAAGTACGTTGATCGTGCGTTACTGCTGTTCTTTATCGTCATGGCTGTGCTGCTTTATCTGAGCACAGCCAGTTATCCGGGGATAGCGAAAACCACATCCGCCTATTATGTTAAATTTCTTGCCGTTTTTATCGGTATCCTGAGTGTTATTCAATTACTGATAAGTCTCGCTAAAGATATAGACTACACTCGCTTGCACCTGAGCGAGCACATGCCAAGGTTTCTGGGCTTGCTCGTTTCTCTCATTATTTTTGGGCTTGTGTTTGAGCATCTTGGCTTCTTTATTTCTGCGGGAATCTTTATCCCGCTGGTTGCCCTGATTCTGGGTTATCGAAACTATCTTACTATCGTGATTACGACGGTTTCTGTACTGGTTTTTGTGTATCTTGTTTTTGTCAAACTACTGTCTGTTAATTTGCCAGGGTTAAGCTGATGGAATATCTCGGAATTGTTTTTCAACCGATTGCGCTATTTACCATATTTCTCGGTACTGTTGCCGGTGTAGCAATTGGCGGAATGCCCGGTTTAACCGCAACCATGGCAGTTGGCTTGCTGGTTCCCTTCACTTATACCATGGATCCTACCATGGGCTTAATGCTGCTGGGTGGCATCTACTGCGGTGCAATGTATGGCGGATCAATTCCTGCCATTTTGCTGAATACACCCGGCACTCCTGCAGCAGTTGCAACCGCAATCGAAGGCTTTCCCATGAGTCAGAAAGGCAAGGCGGGGCTGGCGCTTAAAGTCTCGGTTGTGGCATCATTTGTGGGTGGCTCATTTTCTGTTCTGATTCTGTTGATGTTTGCTCCCATGCTTGCGCAGCAGGCATTGCATTTTGGACCGGCAGAGACTTTTCTGCTGGCGCTCATGGGGCTGGCAGGGATTATTTCGATTGCAGATGAAAACAGCTCTCTGATCAAGGCACTGATTGCCGGATTACTGGGCATGATTATTGCGATTGTTGGCACGGATGATATGTCCGGCAGTTTGCGCTACACCATGGGTTATGTTGAATTAATAGATGGTGTCGATTTTATGCCCGCGCTGATCGGTCTGTTTTCAATGATTCAAATGCTGGAACTTGCCGGGATTCGCAAAAAACATGAAATTGATACCTCGACCTTGCATAAAAAACAAAAGAGCGACCCTCTGCCAAAAGGCATTTCGAAACACATTGCGCTCGGTTCAGCAACGGGTACAGTGATTGGTGTTTTGCCAGGTGAAGGCGCGACCATTGCCGCCTTTATTTCCTACAATATCTCAAAGCGAATTTCCAAAACCAAAGAGCTGTTTGGCAAGGGAAACCCCGAAGGAATTGCAGCCGCAGAAAGTGGCAATAACGGCTGTGTGGGTGGCTCTCTTGTGCCTACGCTAACACTGGGCATTCCAGGAAACTCAGTTGCCGCTGCACTTATGGGTGCCTTTATTATTCATGGCATGATTCCTGGACCGGATCTGTTTAATGAATATGCTGACCACACCTATCCCTTCATTATTTCACTGTTCATTGCCAATCTGGTTTTTCTCGGAGTAGGCTTAACCGTTGCCCCCTACCTTGCCCGAATCGCGCTGATTCCACCCGCAATACTGGTTCCTGTGGTAAGTGCCTTTGCGGTGCTGGGTTCGTATGCCTTAAATAATTCAGTCTTTGATATTTACCTGATGATCGCGTTTGCAGTGTTTGGTCTGATTCTCAAGAAACTGGGCTTTTCACTTGAAGCACTGATTCTGGGGCTAATCCTGGGACCTATTGCAGAAGGTGGCTTCACCCAGGGAATGATTATCGGCAAAGGCTCACCATGGATCTTTTTTGAAAGCCCTATTGCCAAAGTCATGTGGGTAATCATTTTATTGCTACTGCTTCCACCACTGTATTCTTATTTCAAACACACCACACTGGTAAAAGCACCTGATGCGGATTAATCCTTGATTAAATACCCATCCCCCCTGTTTTTTATATATTTTTATATGTCAAAAAGATGATTTGGTTTTGGAGGTTGCAGTTTTAACCCCTTTGGAGTTTCTAAAGATCAGAGGTTTATTATCATGAGTACACTAAGTTTACGTTTGGCTAACTCACTGTATGACGAAGTGAAGCACCTTGCAAAAAAAGAAGGTATTTCTATCAATCAATTTATAGCCTCAGCTGTTGCAGAAAAAATGTCGGCATTGAAGACAGAAAGTTATTTGTTAGAACGCTCAAAGAAAGGAAATAAAAAAGCATTTCTACAAGCAATGTCTAAAGTTCCTGATGCTGAACCAGAGGAAAATGACCAGTTAAATTAAGCTAAGCAGTAACCTGTTAAGCTGCAAAACACGGGTGGTATTTGATAAAAACCCCGTGTTTCATGCCTCAACACAAGCTACAATACCCACCCCCCCTGTTTTTACATATTTTTCTTCTTTACATTATTTCATGCACATTCCCGAATAGAGCTTCGTGCTAAATTGGCATTATGACATCA
>JALVDQ010000464.1 GCA_027008885.1 Thiotrichaceae bacterium
CGTGTTTCGTTCCTCAATACAGGCTGACTACAAAAATATGCAAAAAACAGGGGGGATGGGTATTGCTATGTTTTCCTCAAAAAGAGAATAATAGCGTTTTCTTTTTCAAGCCATAGCGTTAATTCATGGATACCATTTCACTGCGCGGTGCGCGCACTCATAACCTGAAAAATATTGACCTTGATTTGCCTCGTGACAAGCTCATTGTGATTACCGGACTGTCTGGCTCCGGCAAGTCTTCACTGGCATTTGACACGATTTTTGCCGAGGGTCAGCGGCGTTATGTTGAATCACTTTCTGCCTACGCGCGACAATTTTTGTCGATGATGGAAAAACCGGATCTGGATCATATCGAGGGTCTGTCACCAGCGATTTCAATCGAGCAGAAAACCACTTCACACAATCCACGCTCCACCGTTGGCACGATTACCGAGATTTATGACTATCTGCGCCTGTTGTATGCCCGTGCAGGCGAACCCCGTTGCCCTGAGCATAACACCAGACTGGATGCACAGACGATTAGCGAGATGGTCGATCAGGTCATGTCATTGCCCCAGGGCAGCAAGCTGATGATGCTCGCGCCAGTAGTACGCAACCGCAAGGGTGAGCATCTGCAATTGCTGGAAGAACTCAAAAGTCAGGGCTTTTTGCGAGTGCGCCTCGATGGTGTCATTTACGACATTGATGAGGTGCCAGACATGGAGTTACGCATCAAGCACACACTGGAGGTAGTGGTTGACCGCTTTAAGGTGCGCCCGGATTTGCAGCAACGACTGGCGGAATCATTTGAAACCACGCTCAAGTTATCCGACGGTTTGGCAGTGATTGCATGGATGGACGAGGCAGATGCCAAAGCCAATGAAGAGCTGCTGTTTTCAGCCAATTATGCCTGTAAGGTTTGCGGCTATTCGTTGCAGGAACTGGAACCACGCCTGTTTTCATTCAATAGCCCCACAGGAGCCTGCCAGAGCTGCGACGGTCTGGGAATACAGCAGGTTTTTGATGTTGACCAGGTCGTCAACAAACCACAGCTAAGCCTTGCAGATGGCGCGATTCGCAGTTGGGACAAGCGCAATCCGTATTATTATCACATGATTATGTCACTGGCGGATCACTACGGCTTTGATGTAAATACACCCTTTCAGGATTTGCCCAAGAAAATCCAGAAAATTCTTTTATACGGCAGCGGACGCACAAAAATTCATTTCACCTACGAAGGCAAAAAGGGACAAACTTTTAGCCGCACCCATGTTTTTGAAGGCATTATTCACAATCTCGAACGCCGTTATCGGGAGACGGATTCCAACGCGGTTCGTGAAGAGCTGGTCAAATATATGTCGGTGCATTCCTGTAGCGACTGTGGCGGTCAACGCCTGAACGAAGCAGCACGGCATGTATTTATCGAAGATTTGAATCTGCCAACGCTTACCGACAAAGCCATTGCAGACTGTTTCAAGTTTTTCAACGAGATTAAACTCAGCGGCAGACAGGCAAAAATCGCTGATAAAATTATCCGTGAAATCAAGTTACGCCTTGAGTTTCTGGTCAATGTCGGACTTGATTACCTGACCCTGAGCCGCAGCTCTGAAACACTCTCAGGCGGCGAAGCACAGCGGATTCGTCTCGCATCTCAAATTGGCGCGGGCCTGGTTGGCGTGATGTATGTACTGGATGAGCCATCCATTGGCTTGCATCAGCGTGATAATGATCGCCTCCTGAAAACGCTCAAGCACCTGCGTGACCTGGGGAATACCGTGATTGTGGTTGAACACGATGAAGATGCGATTCGCAGTGCCGATTATGTGGTCGATATTGGACCTGGCGCGGGGGAACACGGTGGCGAGATTGTCGCCGCAGGCAAGCCTGCACAAATTGCCAAGGCCAAAAACTCACTTACGGGGCAATTTTTAGCGGGCAAGCGCAAAATCAAAATCCCCAAAAAGCGCGTAAAACCGGACAAGAAAAAAATGCTCAAACTGATCGGCGCGACAGGTAATAATCTGCAATCGGTCAGGGTAGAAATCCCGGTGGGTCTAATGACCTGCATCACGGGTGTATCCGGCTCGGGCAAATCCACCCTGATCAATAGCACACTTTATCCCAATATCGCCCATCACCTGCACAATAGCGCCATGCGTCGCGCGCCCGTGAAAAAAATTGAAGGGTTGGAATTTTTTGACAAGGTTGTGGATGTCAATCAAAGCCCGATTGGTCGCACACCACGCTCAAATCCTGCCACATACACTGGCGTATTTACTCCCATTCGGGAGCTTTTTGCCGCCACCAAAGAAGCCCGCGCGCGAGGCTATCTGCCAGGACGATTCAGCTTTAATGTAAAAGGCGGACGTTGTGAAGCTTGCCGTGGGGATGGTGTCACCAAAGTAGAAATGCACTTTTTGCCCGATGTTTATGTCACCTGCGACGTCTGCGAGGGTAAACGCTATAACCGCGAAACACTGGATGTTTATTACAAGGGCAAGAATATTTATGAAGTGCTGAATATGACCGTTGAAGAAGCGCTGGAGTTTTTCCACGCCATTCCCGGCATCAGGCAAAAACTGCAAACGCTAATGGATGTGGGCTTGTCGTATATCACCCTGGGGCAAAATGCCACCACCCTGTCAGGCGGCGAAGCACAGCGCGTCAAGCTGGCAAAAGAGCTATCCAAACGCAGCACCGGAAAAACCATCTATATTCTGGATGAACCCACCACTGGTCTGCATTTCCATGATGTGGATGTACTCCTCGGTGTATTACATCGGCTTCGGGATGAAGGCAATACCATTATCGTCATTGAACATAACCTGGATGTTATTAAAACAGCGGACTGGATTATTGACCTCGGACCAGAAGGCGGCAGCGGTGGTGGAAAAGTCATCGCCAGCGGAACACCGGAAAAAGTCGCCAAAACCAAAGGATCGTTTACGGGTGAATATTTAAAGTCGGTATTGAATGAATAAGCATTGATCCAATACAATACAACCCATCCCCCCGGTTTTTTATATATTTTTGCGTTGAAGAACGAAACACGGGGAATTTCTTACATCGTGCAACCCGCGTTTCGCATACTCAACGCAGGCTACCTTGCCTACATCTGATCTATCTTCGCCTGCAACGCCTTAATATTACCTGCAATGTATCAAGATTAGGATGTCCATTAGGAAAGACTTTCTTTAAAATAAATAATGACCGCTGAAATAAAGGAACAGCTTTTTTAAATTTTTCTGATGGTAATACAACCCTGCGAGATTATTTGAGACATGGGGTCATACGGTGCTCATTGTCAAGGAACTTTGAGTATAGCAATAGTGAGCGGCATAATTAAATCGATAAAAGGTAACAATAATCAAATTAATATCTGCAGCTTTTACGATGATTTTTTATTCACTAAAAATATCCCAGAAATCACAAGCACTGCGCCTAAAGCCAATACTAATGTGAATTTTTCACCCAATATTAACCATGCCCAAAAGACTGCGCTTACAGGCATAAAGTAAATAAACACCGCAGCTTTGGCTGCTCCAAGTGCCTTTACCCCATCTTGAAACCAGACAAAACCAATGACCGTTGCAAGTAATGATAAATAAAGCAAATTCAAACTTGCATTCATTGTTAATGTGCTTATTGCGCCAAATAAATCTGCATTTAAAGCAGCGACCAATAATATTATCGTACCAATACAACTGGCATAGGCAATAACAGCCAAAGAGGATAATTTGTCACTCATAAATCGCCCTATTAAAGTGTAAGCTGCCCAGCTGAATGCACAGCCTATAAAGGCGAGTTCTCCCTCACCTATTCCTTCATGAACCAAGGCTGAAAAATCTCCTTTAGTGATAATTAATACCGCACCTGTTATACAGAGTAAAAAGCCAAATATACGGATCAAAGTAAACTTCTCTTTAAAAATAAAGGCGGCACCTAATGCTGTCAATAAAGGGTTGGTTGCTATAATCAAGCTACCTCTCCCAGCTTCGGCATATACCAAACCATAGAAGAATAATAAGTTATACAAAGCAATGCCTGTTAAGCCCATACCTAATAATGGCAAGAATTGTCGCTTAGTAATTGCGGGCAAGCGCCCTTCTTTAAAGTAAAGTAAAACTAACATAAACGATGATGCGATTAAAAAGCGTAAAAAGGCGGATATAGCAGGGTCTAGCTCATTCCCCAGTAATCTTGCTGAGGTAAATGTTCCACCCCAAACCAACATAGCGAAAAGTAATTTTAAATAAGTTTTCATTTAAGTTTTTGCACTCTTTATTAGTGTCTTAGTCATTACTGATAAAAAGACTTCAGCATAACTCAGGTGACAAATAAAAATATTAATTGATTTTTGATATTTACCATTGATTGATGATAATTTAATCAAATATATCCAAAGTTTTCATTAGGTCGCTTTTACTGTCATATAACACTACCAAGTGTGTCGTATAACACAGTAAACATTTCTATGATTTACAATTAAAGTGCGCCTGATACCCTCTCTCTTCTCAAGGTTATTACGATTAAAAAAGCAGAGGGAAAAGAAATGCGCTCATCACCAAAGTTTTATACTTTTATCTCAATAATTTATCTATCAATTTCCATGCTTGGTTTTTCAGCGACACTGTTTGCCAATGAAGTTGATGAGCCACGAGCGCATCCCGCCATCCCACTTTTGGATGAAGATGGTAATCATGTCCTGAATAGCAATAAGCCTTATAGTTCCAGGCAAAGCTGTGGGGGCTGTCATGATTACGACAAAATTACACATGCCTACCACTTTGAACAGGGGCGTGACGAAGCCAGTGATGATTATGGAAAAAATCACGGTGGATTACCACAGTTGGTATCACCTGGCTATTTTGGTGGCTATAACTGCATGGGTTCTGATGCGCCTGACGCACTTGCAAAAAAGGCAAATTCAAAAGCAGCAGATTTCTCGGATTATGGTGCAGCAGGTTATGTACAGCGTTGTGCTAACTGCCACTCAGGTGGTGGCTGGATGGAAAAAGACCGGGATGGCGTGCGTTACGATAAAAAAGATATGAGTAGCGTTCCTGCCTATGATGGTGATTATTACAATCGCGGTACCGATGAGAATAATCAACCAACAGACAAGACCATCGTGTCTAAATGGAATTGGCATAAAAGTGGGGTTGTAGAAAATGACTGCTTGCTCTGTCATGTTGATTTTAATAAAAGCCTTAAAAGCATGAATCCTCTTTTGGCTGATATAGGACACCGTGGTGTTAAGCAAGAGCCTAGAGATTTAGTCCGAGAGTTACGTGGCGATGGTCTGATTAAAAAGGGGCATTTCCGTTATGGCGGCACTGGGCTTCTTGAATTTCTTAACATCAATATGACTGATGATAAAACCAAGGATATGACGCTCCTTAGCTTTAAACGTGGTGCGACAGAAACGGTTAAAGGCAAAGAGTACCTAGAAGTAAAAAATCTTGTACTTGATACCAATGGCAACCCGCAGATTCAGTGGAATGCAGCCGCCTTTGACGACAAGAAAAAAGTTGTTCTTCCGATGGTTCGTTACCCAGGAAATGAAAGCTGTATGCTTTGCCACAGCACATCAAATTCACGTCGTGGTTTCTATGGTTTTGGTGAAGATGCCAGTCTTGAATATGAAGAAGGTGGCGAGCTTGTCGAAGATTATAAAGATGATGTACACAAAGGACTGACCTTTACCGAAGACAATGGCGAAACACGCGAGATTAAAAACTGTAACTCCTGTCATAGCAAGAATTACTTTAACCCTGCTTATGCCAATGTTGATATTGATGCGGATCATAACTTCCCTAAAGGCAATTCAGATATGGATGTTCATAATGATCTGGATTATCAGAAAAACCCTGCAACGGGCAGAACCTATGTAAAAACCTGTTCTTATTGCCATGATGAAGCAGCCAACCCTGCCATCCCATCTGGACATGATTCAATGTTGTCTGCGCACCGCGAAAAATGGCGTGCATCAGGTGATATGAATGGCTACGGTAGAAACGAGCTGGATGCAATCACACAAAAGCATCTGGATGTTGTCACCTGTGAAGCCTGTCATATCACCAACAAGGCAGCACGAGGCAGACCTTTTGATCCGATGTATCGCTATGCAAAAAGTGCCGATGGCAAGCTGCGTATTCGCCCTTACAAGCCGAAGCCTCGTAGCTACTGGCAAAACAAGAGCGATAAATACATTTTTAGCAAAACCGAACGCAATAGTGTTTTTGAACTTAAAGAAGATGAAAAGGGTAAAAAGTATGGCGTAATTGTTGATCCTGTCAGCAAGGCGGTTTTAGCCAAAGTCAGTGCCAGAATGAGTCATGGCTCATGGCGCTTTGGTAATCCTGAGGATTATGACGGTTATGTTGCACTTAAAAAGGCTTACGATAGTTTGCTCAAGTCAAAAGGCGTTACGAATCCTGATGCGGTCATGGTTATTAGTGAAATCAATCAATACGTGCTTTCTCATGGCACCAAGCCTTCCACACAGTCATTACAGTGTGAGCAGTGCCACAATAAAAAACAGGACGGTTCATTTAGCTCACTTATTTCACCTAAAGGCTTGCTTGGTGCTGAGGGTAATATCTTTGAAGTCGGTTCAGTGCCAGATAAACGCCTGATTGATGATGGCATTGTGATACTTGATTACCCATACATGAAGGTCAAGTCTGACGGCACCATTGTTGAGAATGTGGACGATATTCTTTACTACACGGGGCAAAACCCATCACTATCCCGTTTGCAATCACAGAAACCAGCCGATATGGACAATGGTGGTATTGATGCCGCAATTCGTGGGGATGGTGATAACAATGGTGGTGACGATGGTA
>JALVDQ010000465.1 GCA_027008885.1 Thiotrichaceae bacterium
ATAGCCTTGCCTGTAGACATCAAATACCGTACCAAAGGGACGTGTGTCTCTTGTGCCTTTGGCGCGCTGGTAAACCAGTGTTCTAAATTCCCTGCTGATTGGCATACCATTGGTATCAGATTCAATGAAGTATTGCTGAATTTCAGGGCGCACATATTCCAGCATATAGCGAAAGTGACCAATCACAGGATAAAGCCTCAGCAGCGTTTTTTTTCGCTGCAACAAATCGCTTGTTCCCAGCAGCACCAGCGGCAGGATAATGATAAATAGCCATAGCGCCGGATGCCAGTAAAAAGAAATAAACAGAACAAGAATAGATATACCAATAGATATAGAGATAAAAATTTGGCGAACAGTCATAATGGTAAGACTCTGATAGGGAATGAACGGTATCTTTCAGAAGAGGCTTACCCTATTTTAGTATGATAAATGTTGGATTTGTGGTGTTTTGGTTTAAACCGCATCTCAATTGATGCACTAAGGCTATATTGACTTGTGATAATAATTACCTTGACTTATATCATAAAATAAATATAGCTAATCAATACATTTATAAAAATATTATCGGTTTGTTGGTTTTCTGATCTTAAAAGCAGTATGCTAACCAGCCGTTTCTTGCCTTATTTATCTATCGGACAGGTTCCTGCCTGGCAAAGGCGAGTAATAAAATTAAAATCGTAGAACTTCTACAGGAGAGCATCGTCAATGGTAGACGTAGTCGCAACAAACGAAACCATCATTGTAGTTGGTGGTGGCATCAGCGGTATGACCGCTGCACTGGAGGCTGCTGAAGTCGGCAAGCAAGTTATTTTGCTAGAAAAGCGCCCTTATCTGGGTGGTCGGGTTTCACAGCTATATAAATACTTCCCCAAAATGTGTCATCCGGTCTGTGGTCAGGAGATCAACCAGCGCCGCATTAAAGGTAACAATAACCTGACCATTCTGACAATGGCTGAAGTTACCGAAATTACAGGTGATACGGGTGATTATACTGTCAATGTGAAAATATCACCGCGCTATGTCACAAGTGATTGTACTGCTTGTGGTGAATGTGAAAAAGTGGTTGAAACAGAGTTTGATGATGAGTTCAACTACAATCTTGGGAAGCGCAAGGGTGCCTATATTCCCAACAAGATGGCTTTCCCGCAAACCTATGTGATTGACCCTGCAATTATCGGTACTGATGAAGCGGACAAGGCAAAGGAAGCCTGTAAATACGGTGCGATTGATCTGGATATGGGCGAAGAAACGCTTGAACTAAAAGCGGGTTCAATTATCTGGTCAACAGGCTGGAAGCCTTACGATGCCAACAAGATTCAGCCATACGGTTATGACCGTTTTGAGAATGTGATTACCAATGTTGAATTTGAACGCCTCATGGATCCTCATGGTCCGACAGGTGGCAAACTGCTGCGTCCTTCTGATGGTGCAGAAGCAAAAAATATTGCTTTTATCCAGTGTGCCGGTTCGCGTGATATTAATCATCTCAAGCACTGTTCACGTTTTTGCTGTATGGCATCACTGAAACAAACAAGATATGTTGCAGAGAAATACGGCGATGATGCGAAATCTACTATCTACTACATTGACATTCGTTCAATTGACCGTTTTGAAAATTTCTACAACGATGTAAAAAGCAATGAAAATGTAGAATTTATCAAATCCAAGGTTGCCAGCATTGAACAGGATGAGAATAAAAATCCGGTTCTTCGTGGTGTCAATACCGAAGGTGCTGTTCGCTACGCGAATACACATGATCTGGTTGTACTTGCTGTTGGCATGGAGCCAAGCGTAGACGTATCTGAATTTCCGGTTAAACTGGTGCTTAACGAAGAAGGCTTTATCCAGAATGATGAAGCCAATGGTGGCATATTCGCAGGGGGTACTTCAGCCGATGCGTATGACGTAAACCGCGCCGTTCAACATGCAACTGCTGCTGCACTTCGCGCAGTGCAAGTTGTTAACAACATATCTAAATAGGAGGCTATCATGGCAGATGAAATGAAAGTAGCTGGTTATATCTGTACAGGTTGCGGCATTGGTGATCGCCTCGACGCTGGACAACTGGAGATGATTGCAACCCGTGAAGGTCGCATTGCATCCTGTAAGCAACACGAATTTCTGTGTAGTGCAGAAGGCGTGAAAATGATTAAAGACGATATTGACTCAGGTGAAGCAACTCATCTGATGATCGCAGCTTGTTCACGTCGTGCAAAAACCGACGCATTCAGCTTTGGCGAAATACCAATGGCTCGTGCCAACTTGCGTGAAGGTGTTATCTGGATTCGCCCGGAAGACCCTGAACAGGACGAAACAACACAGGAAATGGCTGACGATTACATCCGTATGGCATGTAATGAAGTCAAGCAGATGAACAAGCCCGAGCGCAGTGGAGAGCAGGAGCTTAACAAGAATATTCTGGTTGTCGGTGGCGGTGTAACCGGCATGACAGCGGCTATCGAAGCTTCCAAGGCGGGCTACCCTGCAACCATCGTTGAGAAAAGCGATCATCTGGGTGGTGCCTTGGCAGGATTCAGCAAAAAAGTGCCATCCAAAGCGCCTTATGCAGAACCTGAAGATACCGGTATTGCCGAAATGATTGCCGCAATCGAGGCAGACGACACTATCACGGTTCACCTAAATTCCAAATTAGCCAAAACCTCGGGGGCACCAGGCCGTTTTGTTGCGGAAATTGAGGGCGCCGGAGTCACAAGTGAGTTCGGCGCAATCATTCAGGCAACAGGCTTTACACCTTATGATGCGAATAACCTGCCAGAGCTTGGCTACGGCAAGACACCAGATGTTGTTACCCAGCTGGAGCTTGAGGCACTGGTTAAAGACGCAGATGGCGCGATTAAACGCCCATCAGACGGCAAAGAAGTTGAAAGTGTTGTCTTTGTTCAATGTGCCGGTCAGCGCAGTACCAAAGAAAACCACCTTGAATACTGTTCCGGCTTTTGTTGTACCACCAGTATCAAGCAGGCAATGTATTTCAAGGAAGCCAACGGCGATATTAATACAACCATTCTGTTTGATGATCTGCGTACACCAGGAGCGGCGGGCGAAGATTTCTACCGTGCAGGTCAGGAAGCAGGCGTTACCTTCCGCAAAGGCAAGGTTTCAGAAGTTGATGGTAGCCTGAATGTTAAATTTGACGACCTGATTTTAGGCATGGAAGACAATATCCAGCCTGATCTGGTTGTCCTGGCAACTGGTATGGTTCCTAATTCTGGTGTTAATATTGAAGCGATTGCTCCAAAAGACGATGAAGAAGCAGAAGCAGGCGAGCAGACAGAAAATGATGATGTGGTTGCGGTAATTGATGCCGAATCAATCCTGAATCTTGATTATCGTCAGGGACCGGATGTACCTCAGCTAGTGAATGGCTTTACCGATTCACACTTTATCTGCTTCCCGTATGAGACCCGTCGTACCGGTATTTATACCGCAGGTCCAGTACGTCGTCCAATGGATGTAGAACAGGCAAAAAGCGATGCAATGGGTGCTGCCATGAAGGCGATCCAGGCAGCAGAAAACGCCGCTTTAGGTCGTGCTGCTCATCCGCGTTCGGGTGACTTGAGCTTCCCCAAATTCAGACTTGAGGGTTGTACGCAGTGTAAGCGTTGTACGGTTGAATGTCCGTTTGGCGCAATCAATGAAGACGAAAAAGGTTATCCGCAATTCAACGAGGCACGTTGTCGTCGTTGTGGTACCTGTATGGGTGCATGTCCAGTGCGTGTTATCTCCTTTGAAAACTACAATATCATGACTGTCTCCGAGCAAATCAAGAATGTTGATATTCCTGATGAGTTTGATGAAAAACCCCGTATTCTGGTTCTCGCCTGTGAGAACGATGCTTATCCGGCACTGGATATGGCAGCAGCAACTGGCAAGATAGAATACTCGGCATTTGCCCGCGTTATTCCGGTACGCTGTCTCGGATCAGTCAGCACCATCTGGATTCAGGAATCACTTGACAGTGGTTTTGATGGCGTAGTCTTGATGGGCTGTAAAAAGGGCGCGGATTACCAGTGTCACTTTGTTAAAGGCTCGGAAATGGCGCATTACCGTATGGGCAAAATCGGCGATACACTGGAAACACTCTCACTTGAAAAAGAGCGTGTTGCCATCTACGAAGTTGCCATTACGGATATTGAAAAAGCACCACAGTATATTAATGACATGGCAGCCACGATTGAAGAAATCGGCATGAGTCCATTCAAGTTCTAAGCAGGAGGAAATAATCCATGAGTGATTTAAACCAAAAAATGGTTGAAAAGTACAAAGGTAATTTCCTTCAGGAAGTTATTAATAACGTCGAAGAAGGCGAAACAATGAAAATGTGTATGCAATGTGGTGTGTGCTCCGGCTCATGCCCATTGGGACCACATTGGGAATATCCGCCACAGCATATTTTCATGCTGATTCGTGCGGGTAAACGTGATGAGGTACTGAACACAGATTCATTCTGGAACTGTACTTCATGTTATAACTGTATCGCACGTTGTCCGCGTGGCGTTCAAATTACCCACGTGATGCACGGTCTGGCGCGTTACCAGAAGGTTTTGGGTCTGGCTCCAAAAAATCAGCCTACCGAAAAATTCTCCCAGTTATTCTGGGATAACCTGGTACAAAAAGGGCGCGTAAACGAACTGAAACTGGGTCTAAGCCTGTATTTTATGAATGGTTTTGGCGAAGGCATAAAGACTGCCCTGAAAAACCAGAAACTTGGTATGGCAATGATGAAAGCAAAACGTATGAACCCGGCTGAAATGTTTGGTGGACACGGCGTTAAAGATCCGGCAGGATTCCAAAAAATGGTTAAAAAGGCGCATGAACTTGAAGCTGCGCGTATTGCAGGAGAGGAGAGCTAATCAATGGCACACGAATATTCATTTTACCCAGGTTGTTCTTCACAGAAAGGCGCATCAGGTTCTAACCAGATGGTTTCTAACGAAACCATGTGTGACAAACTGGACATCAAGCTAAATGCAATTGATGACTGGAACTGTTGCGGAGCATCGGTTGGTTATTCAGGCGGTGGCGAGCTGGCGCGTCTGACAATTTCTGCCAGAAATATTGCCATCTCTGAAAAACAGCACCCGGATCAGGACCTGATTGCCACCTGTCCTGCATGCTGGCTGGCAACCCGCGAAACGCAAGAACGTTTACATGATGACCCGCAGATGATGTCAGATGCAAACAAGGCATTGGCGGAAATCGGCGTTGAATATCAGGGAATCAAAAAACCTGCGCGTCACATGACCGAAGTGCTGGTTGAAGACATTGGTTTTGACGGTATTGCCAAACCTGTTACCAAGCCGCTGGAAGGTTTAAAGATAGCAGGTTATGTTGGTTGCCAGTCAAATCGTCCTTATGGTATCGCAGGGGAATCTTTTGAGAACCCCATGTACCTCGACAAAATGTCAGAAGCGGTTGGTGCAGAAGCATTAACAGGCTACGAGAAAAAAGCTTCTTGCTGTGGTGGCGCATTAATGTTCTCCGAGCAGGAAAAATCTCAGGCACTGGTTAAAGAAATCATTGAAGCCGCCTACGATCATGGCGCAGACATGATTATGACACCCTGCGCAATGTGCCAGATGAATGTCGAAGCATATCAGTCAGACATCAATGAGAAATACGGTACCAAGTTTGATATACCCGTTGTTTTCTACTCGCAGGTACTCAGTGTTGCCTACGGAAGCACCGCTTCAGAAGCGGCGCTTGATGGTCAGCTCATTGCACCAAAGAAACTGATTGATATTGCAAACAAGTAGGCTCATGGTCTTTACGTTTGGAAGCCTCTGCTGAGGTATTCTTGATCTTAAAGATTATTAGCAAACAATCATTAAAGGCTGGTTTTTACCAGCCTTTTTTGTGTTTGTCTGTTAGCTATCAGCTATAAACTATAAACCCATGAAAAAAATATTCGCTCCAATCCTTTGTTTATTTCTATTTAGCCTGTTTTTTATAAACGGCAACGCACGCGATCAGGCAAAGCCACAGCTAATGCTTGCGAATGTGTATCATAAAGGCATTGATCTCAATAAATATTGGGTAAGTGAAAAATATGACGGGGTTCGCGCTATCTGGAATGGAAAACAATTGCTTTCACGAGGAGGAAATATCTACCATGCACCGCAATGGTTTACCAAAGACTTCCCGCATACAAAACTGGATGGTGAATTATGGATTGCGCGACAAAGCTTTGAATTATTAGTAAGTACAGTGCGCGATAACAGCCCAGATAACAATGCCTGGCGCAAGGTCAAATTTATGGTGTTTGATATGCCCGACTCTCCCTTAAAATTTAGTGAGCGTCTTAAGGCTATAAAACACCTGCTCGAGCATAAAAATATTCCCTGGCTAAAAGCAGTAAAGCAATGGCGAGTGACAACACATGCAGAATTAATGAAACAATTGCATGAAATCACCCAAGCGGGTGCTGAAGGCTTGATGCTGCATCGTGCTGCATCCTATTACAAGGCGAAACGCAATAACGACCTGCTCAAGGTAAAACCCTATGAAGATGCTGAAGCAGTTGTCATCAAACATCTGCCTGGCAAGGGCAAATACCATAATATGCTGGGTGCCTTACTGGTAAAAATGCCATCAGGAAAAAGCTTCAGAATAGGCACAGGTTTTACTGACAATGAACGCCGCAATCCGCCTCCCATTGGCTCATTAGTGACTTACCAGTTCCGTGGCTTCAGCAAAAACGGCATACCAAAATTTGCCCGCTTTTTAAGGATTAGAATCGACAAACAGGCTACACAATAAAATATGTAAAAACGGGGGGGGATGGGGGGACAGAAGACAGAG
>JALVDQ010000466.1 GCA_027008885.1 Thiotrichaceae bacterium
CATCCGCATAGCGTGATAGCCCTTGCTGGCAGGCGGGGCAGTTGGTGAGTATTTTGACATTGCCGTTTTTTACAGGCTCGCCTTGCAATTGCATTTGGCTTGCTTCTTTGAGGCTTTCCTGTTTTCTAAAGCGTAGCTGACTGGCAATATCCGGGCGACTAACGGCGAATGTACCTGCTTCGCCACAACAGCGATCTGTCAGTAAAACTTCTTGCCCCATCAGTTCTGAGGTGAGTTTGCTGGGATCATAGTTTTTCACTGGCGTATGGCAGGGATTATGGTAGATATATTTTTTGCCTGCGCTACTTTCATTACTACCCACCCCCCCTATTTTTACATCTTTTTCTAACAGGTATTCGTGAATATCCAGCAGGCGACAGCCGGGGAATATTTTCTCAAATTCGTATTTTAAAAGCTGATCCAGACAGGTTCCGCAAGAAACAATAACCGTATTGATTTCCAGATAGGTAAGTGCCTGTGCAATGCGATGGAATAGCACGCGGTTTTCGGTGGATATTTGCGTACCTTTGGCAATATCACCACCGGCATTTTGTGGGTAGCCACAGCAAAGATAACCGGGCGGCAATACGGTGGTTGCACCTGTCTCATAGAGCATCGCAATGGTTGCCAGCCCGATTTGTGAAAACAGGCGTTCTGAGCCACAGCCAGGGAAATAGAAAACCGAATCCCCGCGTTGCGCTCCGCCAGGGTCAGGTTTGCGGATAACGGGTACGGTCTTGTCGTCTTCCAGCCCCAGCATGGCGCGCGTGGTTTGCATTGGCACATGCGCTGGCAAAGGCTTTTTCACAAACTGCACCACATATTCCTTGAGTGGTGCTTTGCCCGTCGTGCCTTTGGGTCGCCGATAATGCTTGATGATGCCAAGTGACTTGAACAGTTTGTGCCCAAGACGTTGCGATTTATAGCCCATTTGCACCAGAGCTGCGCGCATTAGCTTGATGGTCATCGGGTCTTTTATATTTAAAAACTGCATGGATGCCCAGGTCACTGCATTAAACTTTTTCTGCTTGCGATCTTTGAGAATGCTACGCATACGCACGCTAACATCGCCAAAATCAATATTCACCGGACAGGGATTAAAGCACTTGTGGCATACGGTACAATGATCCGCCACATCATTCATTTCTTCAAAATGACGCAGTGAAATACCGCGTCGGGTTTGTTCCTCATACAAAAAGGCTTCCAGCATTAGTCCGGTTGCGAGAATTTTATTGCGCGGCGAATACAATAAGTTGGCGCGCGGAATATGGGTATTACACACCGGCTTGCATTTGCCACAGCGCAGGCAATCCTTAATATCATCATTAAGTGCGCCGAGTTCGTTATGCTCCAGCAGCAATGCTTCGCGTTCAACCAGTCGCAAGGATGGCGTATAGGCATTCTGCAAGCCAGAACCTGGCATCAGTTTGCCTTTATTGAAATGCCCTTTGGGGTCTACTGCCTGTTTATATTCTGCAAAGTCGTTAATCACGCTTTCTTGCAGATAGTGCATTTTTGTCAGACCAATCCCGTGTTCGCCCGAAATAACGCCATTTAGCGACAGTGCCAGTTCCATAACCTGATCAACAATGCGCTCTGCTTCCTGCATCATTTCATAATCA